>NZ_JBHUYJ010000064.1:0-45869 GCF_042668715.1 Streptomyces sp. NPDC057271 | reverse complement strand
CCGGACAGAACAGCGGGAAGACAGCCCAGCAGGGCGTCAGTCAGTGGCAGAGCCACGACCACCGGGACCTGAGTATCAGCATCAATGTCAGTGGTCGGGTGCAGACTGGCCCGTATCCGCGACAACGGCGTCCTGGAGGTGTCGGCCATGCCCGACGTAGTACTGACCGTAGGTACCCGCAAGGGTCTGTTCATCGGCCGACGGCGCGACGGCCGGTGGGAGTTCGACGAACCCCGTTTCAACGCGCAGGCGATCTACTCGGTGGCCATCGACACGCGGCGCGCGACACCGCGGCTGCTCGTCGGCGGGGACAGTGCGCACTGGGGTCCGTCCGTCTTCCACTCCGACGACTTCGGCGCGACGTGGACCGAGCCCGCGAAGCCGGCCGTCAAGTTCCCCCAGGACACGGGCGCTTCGCTGGAGCGCGTCTGGCAGCTGCACCCCGCGCCCGCGCACTCCCCCGACGTCGTCTACGCCGGGACGGAACCCGCCGCCCTCTTCAGATCCGAGGACGGCGGGGAGTCGTTCGAGCTGGTCCGCCCGCTCTGGGAGCACCCCACCCGGTCCCAGTGGGTGCCCGGCGGTGGTGGCGAGGCCGTGCACACGATCGTCACCGACCGGCGCGACCCGGCGGCCGTGACGGTGGCGGTCTCGACGGCCGGGGTGTTCCGGTCCCGGGACGGCGGGGCGAGCTGGGCCCCCTCCAACCAGGGTGTGTCGGCGGTCTTCCTGCCCGATCCGGACCCGGAGTTCGGCCAGTGCGTGCACAAGATCGCGCAGGACGCCGGGGACCTGGACCGGCTCTATCTACAGAACCACTGGGGGGTGTACCGCAGTGACGACGCGGGCAGGAAGTGGACCGACATCGGCGGCGGTCTGCCCTCCGACTTCGGCTTCACGGTGGCCGCACACCCCCATCGGGCCGATGTGGCCTATGTGTTCCCCATCAACGCCGACGCGGACCGCGTGCCCGCCGGCCACCGTTGCCGGGTCTACCGTACGAGTGACGCCGGGGAGCACTGGGAACCGCTGAGCGCGGGGCTGCCCGAGGGCGACCACTACGGCACGGTACTGCGGGACGCGATGTGCACGGACGACGGAGACCCGGCGGGCGTCTACTTCGGCAACCGCAACGGCGAGGTGTACGCCAGCGCCGACGACGGAGACAGCTGGCGGCTCCTGGCCGGGCATCTGCCGGATGTGCTCTGCGTACGGGCGGCGGTGATCGGGTGAGAGAACACGGCACTGCGCCAGTAGAGTGACGGCCGTGGCAGCACGACCGTTGAATGAGATCGTCGAGCCGGGCTGGGCGCATGCGCTCGCGCCGGTGGCCGACAACATCGCCGCGATGGGCGACTTCCTGCGCCGGGAGATCGCCTCAGGGCGTACCTACCTGCCCGCCGGAGCGAACGTCCTGCGCGCCTTCCAGCAGCCCTTCGACGAGGTACGGGTCCTGATCGTCGGACAGGACCCGTACCCGACGCCGGGGCACGCGGTGGGGCTGAGCTTCTCGGTGGCGCCGGAGGTGAGTCCGCTGCCGCCGAGCCTGGAGAACATCTTCCGGGAGATGCACACCGATCTGGGGCTTCCGCGGCCCTCGAACGGTGACCTGACCCCGTGGACCCGCCAGGGGGTGCTGCTGCTCAACAGGGCGCTCACCACGGCGCCGAGGAAGCCCGGGGCGCACCGCGACAAGGGCTGGGAGGCGGTGACCGAGCAGGCGATCCGTGCGCTGGCCTCACGCGGCAAGCCGCTGGTGTCCGTGTTGTGGGGGCGTGACGCGCGCAACCTGCGTCCGCTACTCGGCAGCCTGCCGGCGATCGAGTCCTCGCACCCCTCTCCCATGTCCGCGGACCGCGGCTTCTTCGGATCGCGGCCGTTCAGCCGCACCAACGAACTGCTTCTGCGTCAGGGGGCGCAGGAGGTGGACTGGCGGCTGCCGTGACGGCCGGAGGAGAGGGCTGGGTCGTCGGGGTCGACTCGGGAGGGTCCGGGCTGCGGATCGCCCTGGCACGCGCCTCGGACGGGCGTGCCGTGGAGACCGTGGCCTCCCGTGAGCCGGTGCGGACGGGCCCGGGCGGGATCGAGGCGGCTCATCTGCTCGGGCAGCTGCTGCACGCCGTGGAGTCGCTGCGGGTCCGCGCGGGGGCCGGGCCCGTCGTCGCCCTCGCCGTCGGCGCCGCCGGTATGGCGACGCTCGGCGAGGAGCTGCGTGCGGTCCTGCCCGGCGCGTTGGAGCAGGCCCTCGGCGTACGACGCCTGGCGCTGGCGGCCGACGCCGTCACGGCGTACGCGGGGGCGCTCGGCCAGCGGCCCGGTGCCGTCGTCGCGGGCGGCACGGGCCTCATCGCCCTCGGTACGGATCTGACGACCTGGCGCCGTGCCGACGGCTGGGGTCATCTGCTGGGCGACTGCGGTGGCGGTGCCTGGATCGGCCGTGCCGGCCTGGAGGCCGCGATGCGCGCGTACGACGGCCGGCGCGGCGGTTCGGCCGGGCTGCTCGACCGCGCCGAGGCGCGGTTCGGCCCGGTGGCGGGTCTGCCGGGCGCGCTCTACCCCCGGACCGACCGGCCGGCCGTCCTCGCCTCGTTCGCACCCGACGTGGCCGGCCGCGCGTCCGACGGCGACCCGGTGGCGACAGGGATCCTGCGTCAGGCGGCCCGGCATGTCGCCGAGGCCGCCGCCGCCGTGTGCCCGGCCCCGGGTGCGTACGAAGTGGCTCTTACGGGTGGTCTGTTCAAGCTGGGCGAGCCTCTGCTCGTACCGCTGCGCGCCGAGCTGGCGGAGCAACTGCCGCACAGCCGACAGGTGTCGGCGGCCGGGGATCCGCTGTCCGGAGCGCTCGCCCTCGCAGCCGCGCTGGCGACGGACTCGCTACGGCTGCCGGTGGAGCCGAAGTTGTTTCATGTGACCATGTAAGCCGCGCTTCGGACAAAGAGGGGCAGATAACGCTCTGCTGCACCTCACCGCAGTGCTCGGCGGTCAAAACCAGTAGCATGCGGCGCCATGAGCTCCCCCACTGGGCCTGCTTCCGGCCTGCCTGTACGAATGCCGCGACCCCGCCAGCCAGGACGACACCGTCGCCCCGAACCCGTGGCGGCGCCCGAGGGCGCTCCCGCGCTGGTTCTCGCTGTTCCCGGTGTGCCGTCGGCCGCCATACGCTCGCTGGCCGAAGAGGTCGTGAGCATCGCCCGTTCCGAGCTGCCCGGCCTGGAGGCCGCTATCGGCTACCTGGACGGGGACGACGCCGAGTACCCCACCCTCGGAAGCGTGCTGGCGCGCACCGAGGCGCTGCGCACCGAGCGGTACGAGCTGGCCCTGGCCGCCGGCCGTGAGGCCAGCGCCCCTGAGGGTCCCGCCGCGGTCGCCGTTCCGCTGCTCGCCGGCCCGGACAGCGCGCTGATGCGCCGGATCCGGCAGGCCGTGATGGACAGCGGCAACGTTGCCGAGCTGACGGACGTCCTCGGTCCGCACCCGCTGCTCGCCGAGGCGCTCCACGTGCGCCTGTCGGAGGCCGGTCTGGCCCGCGCGGACCGCGCGCGGCTCTTCACGGTCGCCACGGCCGCCGACGGCATCGTCCTCGCGACGGTCGGCGGCGAGGAGGCCGTGCAGGCCGCCGGGATCACCGGCATGCTGCTGGCCGCGCGCCTGGCCGTGCCGGTCATGGCCGCCGCCCTCGACCAGGAGGGTTCGATCACCGCGATCGCCGAGCAGCTGCGCGGCTCCGGATCGGAGCAGCTGGCGCTGGCCCCGTACCTGATCGGTCCCGAGCTGGCCGACGGCCTGCTCGACGCGGCCGCCAGGGAGGCGGGCTGCGCCGCCGCCGAGCCGCTGGGCGCGTACCCGGCGATCGGCAAGCTGGTGCTGTCGCAGTACACGGCGGCGCTGGGCATCGCGCCGCAGCAGCCGCAGGGAGCCCAGGCTCACTGAGCGGACACGGCGAGGGGCCCGCACCGGACACGACCGGTGGCGGGCCCTTCGCCGTTTCGCCGTTTCCCCGATTCCCCGATTCGCATCGCCCTGTCGCCGTAGCCCGTGCCCTGGCGCCGGGATTCGGGGCGCCGGGGTCAGGGCAGACGCCGGAAGACCACGCAGGAGGCCGCCGGGGCGTCGACGGAGCCCGCGCGGTGCGGGATGCCGGACTCCGGGGCGAGGTCGAACCAGGTCACGTCGCCGGAGCGCTCGTTCGCCGCGTACAGCCGCCGACCGGAGGGGTCGAGGGCGAGGTCGCGCGGCCAGTGGCCGCCGCAGGACACGGTGGCGCGGAGTTCGGCCTTCTCTCCGCTCGGGTCGAGGGCGAGGACCGCGAGGGAGTCGCCACCGCGCACGGCGGCCCACAGGAAGCGGCCGTCGGGGGACGCGACGATCGCGGAGGGGTACTCCGGCCCCGTGGCTCCTCCGGCGACCACGGGGACCTCCCCGAGCGGCTCCAGGGTGCCCGTCGTGGGGTCCCAGCGGCAGACCGTCAGGGTGGGCTCCAGCTCGTTCAGTACGTAGGCGTGGGTCCCCGCGGGGTGGAATACGAGGTGACGCGGGCCCGTGCCGGGACGGAGCGGGGTCTCGCCGTGCGGCTTCGGCGCCCCCGAGACGGCGTCGAGGGCGTAGATCCGTACGGAGTCGGTGCCGAGGTCCACAGCGGCCACCCAGGGCCCTCCGGGGGCCGGAAGGACCTGGTGGGCGTGCGGGGCGCTCTGACGGTCGGCGACGGGCCCTGAGCCCTCGTGCAGGGCGACGGCGACGGGGTCGCCCAGGGACCCGTCGACCGAGACGGGCAGGGCGGTGACGCTGCCGGAGGTGTAGTTGGCGGTCAGGACATGACCCGCGACGACGGCGAGGTGGGTCGGTCCCGCGCCGCGCACGGCCACGGGAGCGCCGAGGGGCCGGGGCACGACGCCCGAGACGTCGAAGGCGGCCACGGCGCCCTCCTCGGCCTCGGAGACGGCGTAGAGGACCGGGCCCGCGAGGGCGAGGTAGGAGGGGTCGGGGAGGACGTCCGTCGCGCCGGTGACGGTGAGGGCGCCGGTGTCCGGGTCCACCTCGGCGGTGAGGATGCCGCGGCCCCCCGCGGATGTGAAGGAGCCGATGAAGGCCCGCCCCGGTCCACGCACGTCTGCCCCACTCATGGCGTCTCCCCTCGCTGCTGGGGGCGGTCGTCCGACGGCCCCGCGGTCGGGGCCGACGTTAGCAGGCGGTCTAGACCAACTTGGATCATGTCGCGACCCGACCGTCGCCGCGGGCGAAGGCGTTGGCACGGGCGGGCCGCACCGGACGAGACGGCGCCGGTGAACGTCCTGCCGCCGTCCAGCCCGCTCCCTCGGCCCGTACCGGACCCGCGCGCCCGCGGTGTCGTTCTCGACCACGCGGACATGCACGGCCCGGTCGCGGACCTGGTCCTGCCAGGTGACGCTTCGATGCGCGTCATGAGCGTGCTGGAGACCTCGCGTGAACGCGTGCGGCACTCGTACGACGGTACGAGTCCGCGACCGTCGCCGTCACGAACCTGCCTCTGGGGCCGCATCGCCGACCTCGACGAGACCGCGCCCCTGATCAACGCGGAGTACCACGCCGCGTACTTCACGAGGCTCCGGACCATGGCACAGGTCGCGGCGGCGGGCCGTGTCCCCGCCGCGACCTGACCACCGGGCCGAAGCCGCCTCCCGCGGCGGCCTCAGGCGGCCGGAACCAGCGGAGCGCCGGGAGACGTGCGGACGGGGGCCTTCAGGGCCACCAGGGCCTCTTCCAGGCCGTGGAGGTGGCCGAGGGCGGCCTCGGCGCCCGGGTGGTGGGTCGGTGCGCCCTGCGGCTCGACCGTAGCCCGGTGCGCAGGGGCGGCCGGGGGGACGAGCGCGTGCACGGCGGCCTCGACCCGCCAGGCCGCCGCGGCGAGCCGGGCGTCGTGCGAGGCGTCCGGGTCCGTGGCGACCGCCGCCAGGCCCCGGATCTCGCGGGCGCAGTCGTCGAGCAGCGCGAGCACGCGGCGGGCGCGCGCCTTGCGGGCCCGCAGCGGGCTCAGCGGGTGGACCAGGGGCGCCAGTGAGAGCCGGGCGCGGCCCAGCAGGACCTCCAGCTCGGCGGCGAGCGGGGCCGGGTCGGCCTCCGGGTCGCCGGCGAGCCGCCGTGCCGCCGCGGTGGTGCAGGTGTGGACGCAGGTCACGGCGCGCTCGATCCACGCGTTGGTGGCCGCGTGCGTGGTCACCGGCAGCAGCACCACGCCGAGGGCCGCGCCGAGGGCGCCCACCGCCGTCTCCTCGAAGCGCAGCACCAGGAGCCCCGGGTGCAGCACCCCGAGAAGCCCGTACAGAAGCCCCGCCATGACGGTCACGAAGAACATCATCCAGCTGTACGAGAGCGGGGCCGTGTAGAAGATCCCGAAGACGCAGACGGCGACCAGCGCCGCCGTCGGAGCGGGCGCGCCCGCCAGGGGGATCGCGATCAGGAATCCGGCGGCGATGCCGGTCACCGTTCCGACGACCCGGCGGAAGCCACGGACCAGCGTCTCGCCGCGGGAGGCGGTGTTGACGAAGATCCACCACGCGGTGCCGACCGCCCAGTACCAGCGCTCGTGCGAGATGAACTGACCCGCGGCGAGCGCGACCGCGCAGGCCACCGTCGTCTGGAACGCCTGCCGAGTCGTGGGCCGGTCGAGGCCGCGGCCCGGCAGTTGTGCGGGCGCGGCGGGCGGCGGCACGCGCCGCTCGATGCACCAGGCCACGAAGCGCACCGCCCCCGCCGCGGCGAGAGCCAGGGCCACCGCCCCGTACAGCTCCGGCAGCTGCGCGGGCAGCGCGTGCAGGAACTGGGTGACGAAGAACATCATGAACGCGAAGATGCCCAGCGCGTGTCCGCGGGGACCCCAGCGGCGCGCGTACACGCCCGCGAAGATCACGAGGAGCCAGGAGGTGTCACGCAGCAGCGGCGCGTTGTGCAGCGTGGTCGCGAGGGCCAGGACGGGGAAGCCGGCCGCGGGAAGCAGCGCCGTCGTCACAGCCTGGCGGCGGACGGTGGGGTCGGCGACGGTGAAGAGCGCGAGCAGGGCCGCGAGACCGCCGGTGATCGAGGCGGTGAGGGAGAGTCCGCAGAGTTCCGACGCGGCGACGGCGAGGACGATGGCGAGGACGGCACGCGAGGAGACGCGCAGCCGGACGCGGCCCGGATCGGGGGCCACGAACACGAGCCTGACCAGCCGACGACCGGTCGCCCGGAGGTCCTTCACGACGGTAGTTCCGCCCCCGCTGCCGTACACACACCCTCTTCGCGTCTTCTCGTGCCCCGGCCTGCTTGTGGCGGCCTCAGGACATGGGAAAGGCGCCGCGGTCCGGTCACCGGCCTCGTCGCCGGTCCGGCGCTCGCGCGGCGCCATGTCTTCACTGCTGTTCCCAGAGGAAAACACCTGGGCACCCACTGGCTCAACCGACGCATCCAAGACTGGTCCATTGGTACAGTCGAGGCAGGACTGGTACAGCCAGAAGGGAGCCAACGGACCATGGCGGTGGACGAGCTCGACACCCGGATCCTTCGCCTCCTGATCGAGCAGCCGCGCACCAGCGTGCGCGAGTACGCGCGGATCCTCGGAGTGGCCCGCGGAACGGTGCAGGCCAGGATCGACCGGCTGGAGCGGGACGGCGTGATCACGGCGACCGGTCCGGTCCTCTCCCCCGCGGCGCTCGGTCACCCCGTCCTCGCGTTCGTGCACATCGAGGTGACCCAGGGACATCTGGACGAGGTCGGCGACGCGCTCGCCGCCGTGCCGGAGATCGTCGAGGCGTTCTCGATCACCGGCGGCGGCGATCTCCTGACGCGAGTGGTGGCGCGGGACAACGGGCACCTGGAGGACGTGATCCAGCGGTTGATCCAGCTACCGGGCGTGGTCAGGACCCGTACGGAGATGGCGCTGCGCGAGCGCGTGCCGCACCGACTGCTGCCGCTCGTGGAGTCGGTGGGGCGGGCATCGGCCCGCAAGGGCTGACGTGGTGCTCAAGACGCGGCCCCGGGCGGTCAGGCGGAGTTCACCGCGCACGCGGCGCCGGGCGGCCGGACCCGTCGGCCAGGACACGCTGACACCCGGGTGCGCCCACCGCGGCTGATGGCGCCGGATGCCCGCACATGGGATCATTTGTATGAAGCGACAACACACATGCGCAGAACTCAGCAAAGAGGGCGAAATGTCCGCAATCAAGGAATCGATTGACATTTCCCGCCGCCCCGAGGAGGTCTTCTCCTACGTGACCGATCCCACCCATCTGCCCGACTGGCAGGAGAGCGCCGTCTCGGTCCGGCCACTGGGCGACATACCGCTCCGCGTCGGCTCGAAGGTCGCCGTGACCCGGCGCATGGGACGGCACGAGATGGTCTCGACGATGCAGGTCATCGACATGGATCCGCCCAGAAGTTGGCACCTCCACGGCATCGACGGCCCCGTGCGTGGTGACGTCCAGGGCAGGATCGAGCCGATCGACGACGGCACCCACTCCCGGCTGACGATCTCCCTCGACTTCGAGGGGTACGGGAAGGGCAAGATGCTCGTCCCGCTCGTCGTCCGCCCGCACACGCGCAAGGAGCTGCCCCGGAACGAGCAGAACCTGAAGGGCATCCTGGAGGCGGGAGCCGCCCGTTGACCCCGCCCGCCGCCCGTTGACCCCGCCCGCCATCCGACCCCGCCCGCCGCCCCGGGGCGCGGTCGGATGGAGGGCGCGCAGGCGCATGGACGGTTCCCATTCGTTCGGCGGTGAGGGCCGGAGCAGCCTCCGGCCTCCCCGGCTCTCCCCCGGAACGATCACCCACACACCATCACTGACCTGCGGAAACGATCAACCATCGTTCGTTCGGAGGAGCGCCGGGACATCGGCGAAGGAGTCGAGGACATGGTCCGGCGCACCCGACGCCGCCCGGTGGGTCTCGGGCAGGTACTTTCCGGTCTTCACCAGGGCCCCGGTGATCCCGCAGTGCTGGGCGGCCAGGACGTCCGACTCGATGTCGTCGCCCACCATCAGGGTGGCGGCGGCCTCGGTGCCGACGCGCGCGAGGGCGGCCTCGAAGAACGCCGGCGACGGCTTTCCGGTGATCGCCGCCTCGACCCCGGCGGCCCGTTCGAGTCCGAGGAGGAAGGCCCCGGTGTCCAGATCGAGGCCGTCGGCGGTACGCCAGTACAGGTTGCGGTGCATGGCCACCAGCCGTGCACCGTCCCGTACATGACGGAACGCGCGGTTGAGGGTGGCGTAGCCGAACTCCTCGCCGGCCCCGCCCAGCACGACCACGTCGGGCCGCTCGCCCTCTTCGACGAGCGTCAGGCCGGCCAGGTCGTCCCGTACGTCCCCGGTGTTGATCAGCAGGCATCGCGCATCGGGGTGGTGCTCCCGCAGATGGGCGGCGGTGGCGGCGGGCGCCGTCAGGATGTCGTCGGCGGCCACGGGAAAGCCCTCGCCGGCCAGTGTGGCGGCGAGGGAGGCGCGGGTGCGGGAGGTCGTGTTCGTGACCAGCGCGAGCGGAACTCCGCTCTCCCGCAGTCGCTCCATGGCCGCCACGGCGCCCGGCAGCGGCTTCCAGGAGACGGTGAGCACACCGTCGATGTCGATCAGGACCGCTTCGATACGGGGCACGGGGAGGAACCTCCACACATGCAGTCCCCGGTAGTCCGTCTCCGCACTCGGACGTCTCGGTCGTCGCCGAAAGGCCTGAGTTCCGGGAGGATCTGCCGGGGGCCTGGCCAGAGCCAGCGAGTGGGTCACGCGGGTCGGCGAACGTCTTCACCGACGAGTGCGGCTCGCTCTGGTTTTCTGGTGTATTAGGGATTTTCCTCCTTATTTCGCCGTCGTCAAGACCCCCAGACCTCGAACTCGTAGATCCGTGCGGCGGGGTCGCTCGTCTGTGTGGGCCGGGCGATCTGCAGGCGCACGTAGCGTGCCGTGGCGCTCACCGCGTGCGTCGTCGTGGCCGCCGTGTTGCCGGTGACGGTCGCGACGGTCGCCCAGGGGTCCGCGGTGGAGCCGCGGACATGGAGGGTGAAGTCCCGGCTGTTCCAGGACGCGCTCTCCCCGCCCGCCTCCGCGTGCTTCACCGTGAGCCGGTCGATGCTCCGGGCCGCCCCGAGGTCGACCTCCAGCCACTTGGCCGAAATCGTGGTGCACCACTTGTCGGCCGTGCCCCCGGAGACGGAGCCGTTGACCGCCTTGGCCGGCGCCTCGTTCGTGTTGCACTGGCCGGAGGCGGTCGCCGGACGGCCGAGGGCGAGGTTGGACTCGGCGCCCGGGAACCAGCTGACGGTGGTGGTGGCGGCGGGCGAGCGGCCGTACTCGGTGGAGACGGCCTCGACCTCCAGCGTCGTCGACGTCTCCGTACCGGCGCGGTCGAGCCGGGGGACGAAGAGCGCGTCGTTGGGGGTGGCGCCGAGGAAGGTACGGGTGGAGTCGGCGTTCCGCCGGTAGACCTCGTAGTGGTGGACGGAGCCGGAGGCCGAGGGAGTCCAGGCGAGCCGCAGGGACCTGGCTCCCGCGCCGACGTCGCTGGCACCGAGGACGGTCACCCCGGTCGGGGCGGCGGCGGTGTCCACGGCCCCGTCCTGGACGGCGAGTTGGCCGACCCGGATGTCGTACGTGGGGGCGGAGCCCGCGGCCTGCAGACCGATCTGGGCGATGGTCCGGCCGGCGAAGGCGGACAGGTCGAGGGTCTTGCGCTCCCAGCCGGTGGTGGTGGTCGAGCCGAGGTCGAGGGTGGTGAAGATGGTCGGAGCATCGGTGAAGGCGATCGCGGCCTTCAGGCGGGTGGGCCCCGCGGCCGGGGTCTTCAGGACCACCGACAGTCTCGTGCCTGCGGCGACCGGCAGCCTGCTCTGGTAGAGCCGGACGGTGTTCACGGCGTCGAGCGTGCCCGTCAGACGCAGCGAGGAGCCGCCCTCGTAGGCGTCGGCGAAGTCGATGGAGGGGGTCAGTCTGGAGCCGCCGGAGGTGACGAGCCAGCGGTAGGTGGGCGGTACGTCCTGGAGGGAGAGGTTGTTCCAGCCGGCCGACGACACCCGTACTCCGCCGGAGTGGAAGAAGTCGCCCTGACCGGCACCGAAGGAGGTGACGAAGGGTTTGGCGGTGACGGGCGACGACTCGGGGACGTAGTGGGCGAGCCCCTTCCACGCCGAGGTCGTCGTGGTGTTCGACGGGTCGCCGTTGGCGCCGTCCCAGTAGCGGGCCTCGCGGGCCTGTGAGTCGGCACGGCCGGTGGAGGAGGTGAAGGTCCACTCGGGCCGGTAGATGCCGAGCGAGGTGACGTGCGGCCGGCCGGCGGGGAAGACCGATCCCCACGGGACGGAGGTGTTGTGTCCGTTCGCCTCGGTGTCGATTCCGGAGTACAGCTCGTACTCGCTGCGGCCGAGGCTCCGGGCGAGGGTACGGGAGGAGTTCAGCCCGGAGGCGCTCCAGCCGAAGTCGAGGAACATCGAGTCGGAGGTCCGCTGCGAACCCTCTTGCAGGAACGCGTCGTTGGCGGAGGTCAGCGAGTCCTGCCAGGTCACCGCACCGGACTCGGTCATCGCGTCGTACCACATGAACTCGACGGGCCCGAGGGAGCGGGCGTACCGCATCTCGTTCCGCAGCTCGGTGGCGAGGGCCGCGTCGCCGCCCGCCGTCTCCTGGTTGACGAACCAGCCGTCGAAGCCGTAGTACTGCGCCACTTGGGCGAGCTTGTCGGCGACCGGATAGGTGGAGCCGGACTTCCGGGCGAAGTCGCGCACCCACTGGATCTGGCCGCCGTAGGCGATCGGCGGGAAGAAGACGGTGCCGTAGACCTTGACACCGTTGCGGTGCGCGGCGTCGATCACGGTCGCGTTGGGGGCGAGGATCAGGCCCTCGCCGGCCGAACCGCCCCAGAAGACCAGCTTGTCGATGTACTGCCAGTGGCCGAAGGCGTAGTAGTGCGGGTTCGTGGAGCCCTGTGAGGGGTTGTCCGAGGTGGGACCGAAGGAGACGAGCGCGGCGATCTTCCCCTCGCCCGCCCGGGCGTTGGGGTTGGCCTTGAGCGCCGGGTCGGAGACTCGGGGCCGCAGCGGGACGCGGGAGCGGTTGAACCTCGCGTCGGGGTCGGTGGCCGGATCCCAGTTCAGGAGGGTGTCGGGGTGCCAGTACGAGGCGTAGGGCTGGTCGCCGGCGGCGGGGGCTGGGGCGGGGGCGGCGGCGCGCGCCTCGGAGGTATGGGGGGTGAGGCCGAGCAGGGCGGCGAAGAGCGCCGCGACCGTCAGCAGGGGGAGGTGTCGTCTCATCCGATACTCCGGTCCAGCGGGAGGGGTGGGGGTGCTGGGCGTACGGGAGGTACGGCGGTACGAGCGGGCGGCGGTGCGAGCGTGAGCCTGCGCGGTGTGACGAGCGTGCGGCGGTGCGAGCGGGCGCGACGTGAGCGTGCCCTTGGGCATGGGGCGGGCGCCGGTACGTGCGGTGGGCGGGCGGGCCGCGGTCTCGCCCGGGAGGCTAAACGGCTTTAGTCGGCCGGGTCAAGGGCGGGCGGCGCCGTGGACTCGCGGACCGTGAGCCGCGGTGTGGGGTTCTTGATGTCCCGCGCCGCGGCCGGGTCGTCGACGACGGCGAGAAGCGCCCGGGCCACCTGCTCGCCGAGGGCGAAGGTGTCCCGGGAGAGCGCCGTGAGCGAGGGGTGGACGATCCGGGTGAGGGCGGAGTCGTCGAAGGAGACGACGGACAGTTCGCCGGGGACGGCCACACCCATCTCCGTGGCGACGCCGAGCCCGGCCACGGCCATCACGTCGCTGTCGTAGATGATCGCCGTCGGCCGCTGCGGCCGGGCGAGCAGGGCGCGGGTCGCCGCCGCGCCCTCGGCGTCGCTGAAGTCGGTCGGCAGCGAGACGGCCTCGGCGAGGCCGAGGCGCCGGGCGCTGTCCCGCACGGCCCGGATCCGGCGCTGGGTGTGCTGGAAGGCCGGGAGTCCGGCGAGGTGCGCGATACGGCGGTGGCCGAGGGCGGCGAGGTAGTCGACGATCGAGATCATCGCCTCGCGGTCGTCGGCCCAGACGCTGGGCAGGCTGCCGTGCCGGCCGGGTCCGCCGAGCACGGTCGTGGGCACGCCGAGCTCTTCCAAGACGGGGATGCGCGGGTCGCGGACCTGGAGGTCGACGAGGACGAAACCGTCCACCCGGTGCTCGGAGGTCCAGCGCCGGTAGACCTCGATCTCGGCCGCCGTGTCCTCGACGACCAGCAGGTTCAGGGCCGTACCGCGCGCGGAGAGCCCGGCCTGAAGTCCGCTGAGGAGATGACTGAAGAAGGGTTCGAGACCGATGGTCCGCGCGGGGCGGGCCAGGACGAGGCCGACCGCACCCGCCCGGGCGCCGCCCAGGGCGCGCGCGGCGCTGTGGGGGCGCCAGTTCATCTCCTCCGCGACCCGCAGGATGCGCTCGCGGGTCGCGTCACTCACCCCCGGCCGGCCGTTGAGCGCGAAGGAAACGGCCCCCTTGGACACCCCGGCCCGGCGGGCGATGTCGGCGATCGTCGGTCTGGCCACGGGCGACCCTTCCCTCTCGCGCACTGTCTTGACAGCGGAGTGTAGCGGGAGCATAGTCCCCCATCGCTAGACCGGTTTAGTAGCTCTGTCTCGTCCGCCAGAACAGACCGGGAGACCTCTCACATGCGAACAAGCAGCCACTGGATACGGCTGGCCGTGGCCGCGGTCGCCGCGGTGACCCTCGCCGGCTGCGGCCTCGGCGATCCGAACGGAGCGGGCGGCGACGCCTCCGCCGGAGGCTCCGGCGGGGGCGAGGTGACGGGCCGGGTCTCGCTCCAGACCTGGGCCCTGAAGCCCAAGTTCACCGCGTTCATGGAGGGCGTGATCGACGCCTTCGAGAAGCAGCACCCGGGCGTCGAGGTGGAGTGGCTCGACCAGCCGGGCGACGGCTACTCCGAGAAGGTGCTCAGCCAGGCGGCGGGCGGCACGCTGCCCGACGTGGTCAACCTGCCGCCGGACTTCGCACTGCCGCTGGTGAAGCAGAACATGCTGCTCGACGTGGCGGGCGCCGACCCGAAGCTGGACGCCGACTACGTCGAGGGCGGCACCGCCGCGTACCGGTTCGCGGGCCACGACGGTACGTACGGCTATCCCTGGTACCTCAACACCGACGTCAACTACTGGAACTCCGAGCTGCTCACCCGCTACGGCCTCGACCCGAAGAAGCCGCCGGCCACCCTGGACGAGCTGATCACTGCGGCCAGGACCGTCAAGGAGAAGTCCGGCGGCGAGGTCTATCTCATGAGCCGCAAGCCAGGGCTGATGGACTTCGCCAACGCCGGGGTGAAGCTCACGTCCGACGACGGCAGGACCTTCACCTTCAACACCCCCGAGGCCGCCGCGCTCCTGGACACCTATCGCGCCGCGTTCAAGGAGGGTCTGCTGCCCAAGGACGTGCTGACGGAGACGTACGCGGGCAACACGAAGCTCTTCTCCTCCGGCACGGCCGCCTGGACGACGGCGGGCGGCAACTACATCACCTCGCTGGCCACCGACAACCCGAGCCTCGCGCCCAAGGTGGTCTCCTCCCCCGCCATGGGCACCCCGCCGCTCTACGTCCAGGGCCTGTCGATCTCCAGGGCGACGAAGAACCGGGCCACCGCGCTCGCTCTCGCCCGCTGGGTCACCAACGCCGAGAACCAGGCCGCGTTCGCCCACCTCACCAGCATCTTCCCTTCCACCAAGGCCTCGGCCTCGGACTCCTTCTTCAGCGGGAGCGACGGGACGAACGCCGGGAACGCCAAGGTCACGGCGTTCACGTCACTGGCGACGGCGAAGATGCTGGAGCCCGTCCAGGCCAACGACGCGATCAAGACGGTCGTCAACCAGCAGATCGCCCTCGCCCTCAACGGCCAGGCCGGCTCCAGGGAGGCGCTGGACACGGCCGTGGAGCGCGCCGACCAGCTGCTGGGGGACTGAGCACCGGCACGCACCGACCACCGGCCGCGAGCGGCGCCGCCCTCCCGACCCGGACTCCCCGGACTGCCCGGACTCCCCGGAAGGCACCTCCATGACACACCGGCGCTGGTTCACCCCATGGCTGCTCGCCGGACCGGCCGTCGTCTGGCTCGCCGTCTTCAACCTGTGGCCGGCGGTGAACACCGTGATCCTGTCGTTCACCAACGCCAAACCGCTGGGCGGCGGCCGCTTCACGGGCCTCGCCAACTACGAACGGGCCCTGAACGACGACCAGTTGACCGACGCCCTGATCAACAGCATCGTCTACCTGCTCATCTGTCTGCCCCTGCTGACCCTGCTGCCGCTGCTGCTCGCCCTGCTGGTGGAGAGGAAGCTGCCGGGCATCACCTTCTTCCGCACCGCCTTCTACACACCGGTGGTCGCCTCCGCCGTCGTGGTCGCCCTGATCTGGGGCTGGCTCCTGGACGACCGCGGCCTGCTGAACGGCATGCTCGGCCGTCTCGGGCTCACGGACCGTCCGGTCGACTTCCTCACCGACCGCTGGCTGCTGCTGTTCAGCGCCATCGGCCTGACCGTGTGGAAGGGCCTCGGGTACTACATGGTCATCTATCTCTCCGCGCTCGGGAACGTGGGCCGCGAGCTGCACGAGGCCGCCGCCGTCGACGGAGCGTCCGCCGTGCGCCGCTTCTGGCACGTCACCCTGCCCGGCGTACGGACGACGATGATGCTGGTCTCCGTCCTGATCTCGGTCTCCGCGCTGCGCGTCTTCTCCGAGCTGTACGTCCTCTCCCACGGCACCGGCGGCCCGGGCGGCCGCGACATGTCGGTGGTCATGCTCATCCAGATGTACAGCCGCGGCTTCACCGGGCACATCGGCTACGCCTCCGCCCTGAGCCTGCTGCTCTTCGTGATCACCATCGGCCCGATGCTGCTCCTCGCCCGGCTGAACCGGAAGGCGGCCTGACCATGCCCGTACGAGCGTCACGGGGTTTCGGGACCCCCGGCCCGGCCGCGCAGGCGGCCCGGTACACGCTGCTCGCCGTCGTCCTGCTGCTGACGACCGGGCCGTTCCTGTGGCAGCTGTCCACCTCCCTCAAGGGCCCCGGCGAGGACGTCTACTCCCGAACGCCGGACTTCCTGCCGCGCGACCCGACGTTCTCCAACTACGCGCAGGTCGCCGACACCGTCCCGGTGTGGACGTACGCGCTCAACTCGCTGACCGTGGCGGCGATCGCGGTGGCCGGGAACGTGGTCGGGGCCACCCTCGCGGGCTTCGCCCTCTCCCGGTTGCGGTTCCGCGGCGCACGGCTCGCGCTCGGCCTCTTCGTCGCCACGCTGGTCCTGCCGGGGGAGGTCACGATCGTCTCCCAGTACGTGACGGTCCGCAGCATGGGCCTGACCGACACCCTGCTCGGAGTGGCGCTGCCCGGTGCCGTCGCCATGCTCAACGTGCTGCTGATGTACACGGCGTTCCGGGCGGTTCCGCCCGAACTCGACGCCGCCGCGCTCGTCGACGGGGCGAACGTGTGGCAGCGGCTGGTCCATGTGGGGCTGCCGAACGTACGGGGCATGCTGAGCGTGGTCGTGATCTTCACCTTCATCGGCGCCTGGGACGACTTCCTGTGGCCGCTGATCGTGCTCAACGACCCCGAGCGGTACACCCTCACCGTGGGGCTGCAGTACCTCGACGGCACGTTCACGGCCAACCCGCGGCTGATCGCGGCCGGAACCATGATCGCCTTCCTGCCGATCGTGGCCGTCTTCGCCGCGCTCCAGCGGTTCTTCTTCAGGGGCGTCGAGGAAGGCGCCATCAAGGGATGACCTACGCAGAGGACGTGACGCGGAGAATGACCCCGCTGCCCGCCACCCCGCGCTTCGGCGTCAACTACACGCCGAGCCAGGGCTGGTTCCACCACTGGCTGGACTTCGATCTCGACGCGGTCCGCGCCGATCTGGACTCGATCGCCGCCCTCGGCCTGGACCACGTCAGGGTCTTCCCGCTGTGGCCCGTCTTCCAGCCGAACCGCACCCTGATCCGCCCGCGCGCCGTCGCCCAGCTGGTCGCACTGGTGGACGCCGCGGCCGAACGGGGTCTGGACGTGGCCGTCGACGGGCTGCAGGGTCATCTGTCCAGCTTCGACTTCCGGCCCTCCTGGACGCTCACCTGGCACCGGCGCAACCTCTTCACCGATCCGGACGTTCTCGACGGCCAGGCCGCCTATCTGCGCGCCCTCGCCTCGGCCCTCGCGGACCGCCCCAACTTCCTGGGCATGACGCTCGGTAACGAGATCAACCAGTTCTCCGGCGATCCGCACCCCGATCCGGACCGGATCACCCCGGGCGAGGCGGAGAGCTGGCTGCGACGCATGCTCGCGGTATGCGAGCGGGCGGCGCCCGGACGGATACACCTCCACGCGGAGTACGACGCCGCCTGGTACCTGGACGAGCATCCCTTCACACCCGCCCAGGCGGCCCGGATCGGCGCGGTGACCGCCGTCCACTCCTGGGTCTTCAACGGCACCGCCCAACGCTACGGCGCCGACTCCGTCGCGACCGGGCAGCACGCCGCGTATCTGATCGAGCTGTCGAAGGCCTGGGCCGAGGATCCGGGGAGGCCGGTGTGGCTCCAGGAGGTGGGGGCTCCCACTCCGCACATCGCGCCCGACCGGGCGGCCGCCTTCACCCGTACGACCGTGGCGGCGGCGCTCGACTGTCCGGACCTCTGGGGCATCACCTGGTGGTGTTCGCACGACGTCGACCGCTCGCTCGCCGACTTCCCCGAACTGGAGTACAGCCTCGGCCTGTTGACCGGCGGCGGTGCGGTGAAGCCCGCCGGGCGGGCACTCGCCGACGCCGTGGCGGAGTTCCGCGGCCTCGCGCACCGGCCGCGCGCGAGGACCACCGCCCTCGTCCTCGATCTCCCGGACGAGGCGGAGCGTTCGGCCTGCGCGCCGGGCGGGGCGTTCTTCGAGGCGTTCATGCGGCTCGCCGCGGACGGCGCGCGGCCGACCGTCGTACTGGCGTCCCGGGCGTCGGACCGCGATCATCTCACCGCACGCGGGATCACCGAGACGGTCACCGTCGACGACGTCGACAGGCCCTGACGACCGCCCTCTCTTACGTGATGGAGCGACTGGCATGCATGACGACCGCACCCTGATCGAGTCCCGTCTCAAGCGCGTCCTGGAGGAGCGCATCCGGCCGGCGGTCCATCCGGAGTCCGTACCCCTGGAGGTCGGGATCTGGACGGCGCCGGACGAGCCGGTGCCGGTGGCGGAGGGGATCGCCGCGCCCCGTACTCCGATCGCGGCGGGCGAGGCCTGGGGCGCCCCCTGGGGTACGAGCTGGCTCACGGTCTCCGGGCGGGTTCCGGATGCCTGGGCGGGGCGGACGGTGGAGGCCCTGATCGACCTCGGTTTCGACGCGAACATGCCCGGCTTCCAGTGCGAGGGGCTGGTCTACCTGCCGGACGGCTCACCGGTGAAGGGCCTCAGTCCGCGCAACCAGTGGGTGCGGATCGCCGCCCCGGCGGTCGGGGGCGAGGAGGTGCTGCTCCATGTGGAGGCCGCGTCCAATCCGGTGATCCTGGACTACCACCCCTTTCTGCCGACCGAGCTGGGCGAGAAGGAGACGGCGGGCGACACACCGCAGTACCGGCTGGCGCGGATGGACCTGGCGGTCTTCGACGAGACCGTGTGGCAGCTGGTGATCGATCTGGAGGTGCTCGGCGAGCTGATGGCGGAGCTGCCGGTGGACGGCGCGCGCCGCTGGGACATCCTGCGGGCCGTGGAGAGCGCGCTGGACGCGGTCGACCTCCAGGACGTCAACGGTACGGCCGCGGAGGCCCGCTCACGCCTCGCCGGGGCGCTCGCCTCGCCGGCCGAGCCGTCGGCGCACCGGATCAGCGCGGTCGGCCATGCCCACATCGACTCGGCCTGGCTGTGGCCACTGCGCGAGACGGTCCGCAAGGTGGCCAGGACGACGGCGAACATGACGGCGCTCCTGGAGGACGAGCCGGACTTCGTCTACACGATGTCGCAGGCCCAGCAGTACGCGTGGATCAAGGAGCACCGTCCGGAGGTCTACGCGCGGGTGAAGAAGGCGGTCTCCGAGGGCCGGTTCGTGCCGGCGGGCGGCATGTGGGTGGAGTCCGACACGAACATGCCGGGCTCGGAGGCGATGGCTCGTCAGTTCGTGTACGGCAAGCGGTTCTTCCTGGAGGAGTTCGGCGTCGAGAACGAGGAGGCGTGGCTGCCGGACACGTTCGGATTCGCGGGCGGGCTGCCGCAGATCATCAAGGCGGCCGGGTCGAGGTGGCTGCTGACGCAGAAGATCTCCTGGAGCCAGGTCAACTCGTTCCCGCACCACACGTTCTGGTGGGAGGGCATCGACGGGACGCGGATCTTCACGCACTTCCCGCCGATCGACACGTACAACTGCTCGATGCGGGGCAAGGAGATCGCCCACGCGGTCCGCAACTTCAAGGACAAGGGCCGGGCCCGGCACTCCATCGCTCCGACCGGCTGGGGCGACGGGGGCGGCGGCACGACCCGGGAGATGGTCGCGAAGGCGGCCCGGCTGCGGGACCTGGAGGGTTCGGCCCGGGTGCGATGGGAGCGGCCCGCGGAGTTCTTCGCGAAGGCGGAGGCGGAGTATCCGCACGCGCCCGTCTGGGTGGGCGAGTTGTATCTGGAGCTGCACCGGGCCACGCTGACGAGTCAGTCGCGGACCAAGCAGGGCAACCGGGCGAGCGAGAACCTGCTGCGCGAGGCGGAGCTGTGGGCGGCCACGGCCGCCGTGCGGTCCGGATTCCCCTATCCGCACGACGAGTTGGACCGGGTCTGGAAGACGGTGCTGCTGCACCAGTTCCACGACATCCTGCCGGGCTCCTCGATCGCATGGGTGCACCGCGAGGCCGAGCGGACGTACGCGGCGGTCGCCGAGGAGCTGAACGGCATCATCGGCCGGGCGCAGCAGGTGCTCGCCGGTGACCCGGTGGCGGGCGGCGAGACGGTCTTCAACGCGGCCCCGCACGAGCGCGCGGAGGTCCCGGCGGGCGGGGCGAGGGCCGTCACGGGGCCGGTGTCCGGCTGCACCGCGCGGGAGCGGGCCGGGGGCGGGTTCGTCCTCGACAACGGGCTGCTGCGGGTGACGGTGGACGGGCGCGGCCTGGTGATCTCGGTACTCGATCTGGTGGCCGGGCGGGAGACGCTCGCCCCGGGGGCCGCGGGCAACCTGCTCCAGATCCATCCCGACTTCCCGAACATGTGGGACGCCTGGGACGTCGACCAGTTCTACCGCAACACCGTCACGGACCTGACCGGCGCGGACGAGGTGACGCTCGCCGACGCGAGCCCCGGTTCCGTCTCCGTTCGGGTGACGCGGACGTTCGGGGCCTCGCGCGCCGTGCAGACGCTGACGCTCGCGGCGGGCGCGGGGCGGCTCGATCTGGAGACCGAGGTCGACTGGCACGAGACGGAGAAGTTCCTCAAGGTGGCCTTCCCGCTCGACCTCCACACCGACCGGTACGCGGCGGAGACCCAGTTCGGCCATCTGTACCGGCCCACGCACACCAACACCAGTTGGGAGGCGGCCAGGTTCGAGGCGTGCAATCACCGCTTCGTGCACTTCGAGGAGCCCGGCTGGGGCGTCGCCGTGGTGACGGCGTCGACGTACGGGCACGACGTGACCCGTACCGTACGGCCCGAGGACGGCGGCACCACGACGACCGTACGGATGTCCCTGCTGCGTGCCCCGCGCTTCCCCGATCCGCACACCGACCAGGGGGTGCACCGGTTCCGCCACGCGCTGGTGCCGGGCGCCTCGGTCGGGGACGCGGTCCGCGAGGGATACCGGATCAACCTGCCGGAGCGCCGGGTCCCGGGGGGCGCGGAGGTGGCTCCGCTGGTCGTCCTGGACGAGGACGCCGTCGTGGTGAGCGCCGTGAAGCTGGCCGACGACCGGGGCGGTGATGTGGTGGTCCGGCTCTACGAGTCCCGGGGCGGTCGGGCTCGGGCGCGCCTGACCACCGACTTCGCCTGGGACGGGGCGGCGGTGTGCGACCTGCTGGAGCGGCCGCTCGCCGACGTACCGCCCGGCACGGCGCGTGCGGAGGACGGCGCCGTGGAGCTGGCCCTGCGCCCGTTCGAGCTGGTCACGCTCCGCTTCAGGGGGGTCGGCCAGCGCGGGTGAAGGGCGTCTATGCGGAAGTCGTGCACGTGACACCGGCCCGCGCCCGCCAGGTGCGGATGATCGGTGGCCAGCTCGGGGTGGCGGTGCTCCAGCTCGTCCGGGTCCGTGCGCGGCCAGAGCCATAGGGCGACGACGGCCGCGAGGAGGGCGAGGAGGCCCAGCGCGACAGCGGCGGCCGCGAGGCCGGCGCGCGCGGCCGTCCACCCGGCCAGGGGGTAGGCGAGCAGCCAGCAGCCGTGGGCGAGGGAGAACCGGGCGGCGAAGGCTGCGGGCAGGTCCGCGCTGCCCGCCGAGCGCCGCAGCAGCCGCCCGCCTGGGGTCAGGACGGCGGAGGTGGCGGCGCCGAGGACGAGCCAGGCCGCGAGCAGGGCGGGCCAGGCCCAGGGACCGGGGCCCGCCAGGAGGCCGGCCGGGAGGAGGGCCAGGACCCCGGCCGTCACGAAGGCCGCGGGGAGCATCAGGGCCCGGTCACCGGTCCGGTCCAGGACGCGTGGCAGCACCAGGGCCGCGGCCATCGAGCCCGCTCCGTACGCGGCGAGGGCGAGCGTGACATCGCCGACGGGACGGCCGAGGACCTCGCGGACCAGGACGACGGTGTTGACGAGGACCATCGCGCCGCCCGCTGCGACGACGAGATCGAGCGCGAGGAGGGCGCGCAGGCGCGGGGTCGCCAGGACGAGCCGGATGCCGAAGGCGGCCCTGGCGTACGCGCCGCCGGTCCGCTCGGCCGGCGCGGGGGTGGGCAGGAGGACGGAGGCGACGAGGGCGGCGGAGGCGAGGAAGCCCGCCGCGGTGCCGGTGAAGAGCAGGCCGGACGGGACGAGGACGAGCAGGGCCGCGGCGAGTGCCGGGCTGAACAGGTTCTCCAGGTCGTAGGCGAGACGGGAGAGCGAGAGGGCCCGGGTGTAGTCGCGCTCGTCGGGCAGGATGTCGGGGATCGTCGCCTGGAAGGTCGGGGTGAAGGCGGCGGAGGCGGCCTGGAGCAGCAGGATCAGGACGTACACCTGCCAGACCTCGGTGACGAAGGGCAGGGCGAGGGCGGCGGCGGCACGCGTGAGGTCCATGGCGACGAGCAGCGCGCGCCGGGGTATCCGGTCGGCGAACGCGCTGACCAGTGGGGCGATTCCGACATAGGCGACCATCTTGATCGCGAGCGCCGTCCCGAGGACGGCGGAGGCGTCGGCGCCCGCGAGGTCGTACGCGAGGAGACTCAGCGCGACGGTCGCGAGGCCCGTGCCGGCGAGGGCGACGACCTGGGCGGTGAAGAGGCGACGGTAGGTGCGGTGACGCAACACGGACAGCATGAGGCCCGCCCTCGTTCGGCTCCGGGGGTCGTCACCACGGTAGCGGACATGTGCATAGTTGCGCACATGTCATCTGCGGAGGGATCGGTTCAGTCGTGCCAGGGCTCGCCGGTCACCTGGTGGTCCGCATGGTTGATCGCCTCGACGACGAGACGCCGCAGATGGCCGTCCGGGAGCGTGTACACCACCCGGCGGCCGTCCTTGCGGTGCTGGACGAGCCCGCCCAGCCGCAGCTTCGCCAGGTGCTGGCTCACTGCCGGCCGGGCCGCGCCACACGCCTCCGCGAGGGCGGTGACGTCCGACTCGGCGCGCGACAGCAGCCACACCAGGTGCAGCCGGGTCGGGTCCGCGAGGAGCGCGAACACCCCGGCCGCGGCGGCGAGCTCAGGAGCGCCGGGCGTGCGCTGATGCACGACGCTCGCAGGTGAGGATCCCTCGCGTTCAGCCATGGGGCCATCGTAGGCACGGCCACGGGAACGGAAACCGCCCCGGCGCGATGTGTGCGCCGGGGCGGGTCCCGTGAAGGCTGTCGGAGCTCTGTCAGAGCTTGTGCATGCCCTTGTAGGGGCTGAGGACTCGGACCTGGGTGGCCCCGAAGTCGACGAGCAGCGCACCCGTCGGCTCCGTGCCGATGATCTTCCCGAGGCCGTGGCGATCGTGGGAGACGCGGTCATCGACGGCGAACTCCTTGATCACGGGATCGACGGGAGCCGCGAAGGGGCTGGTGGACAGGTGGCGCCGGGGCGCGGATCGGTTCGTCATCGTCCAGCCAGTATGCCCTTCGGGAGCCCGGGGGCACAGACGCGAACGGCGCCGGGATCCCCGGGCGGCGATCACCGGCGCCCGCGCTCCGACGGGCGGTGGCGTCAACGACCGGACAGCGCATCGGTGTTGACCGGTCCGCGGGGGCTGTGGACCTGGCAGGCCCTTCTCGGCACGCCGTGATCCCGTCGTGCGCACCGCTGCCACCCGACGATCAGCGTGCTGTCAGCGCAGCCGCACACCGTGTGACGTGTCGGTCGAGCACGAGGAGCGACGATGACCTGCGCCAATCGGGCCGAAGGCCTGGTCGGGAGGTACGGGGGCCACGGCCGCCCCGGACGGTGTGGGCCTCCTGCCCGGCCCGTTCGGACCGAGCAGGCCCACCACCTCGCCGGCCCTGACCTCCGGGCCGCGCCACCGCAGGTCAGAGGGGCTGGAGCCGGGAGCGCAGGAGGCAGAACTCGTTGCCCTCGGGGTCGGCCAGGACGTGCCAGCTCTCGGCGCCGCTCTGGCCGACGTCGGCGGGCCTGGCGCCGAGAGCGAGCAGCCGTTCCAGCTCGGCGTCCTGATCGCGGTCGGTGGCGTTGACGTCGAAGTGCAGTCGGAGCTTCCCCGTCCGCGGGGCGGTGCTCGGGCTGAGGACGAGGGTGGGCCCCGACCCGCCGGAGGCGGAGGCGGAGGCGGAGGCGGAGGCGGAGGCGGAGGCGGGAGGCCCGATCTCGATGCTCCCGTCGTCCTCCCGGCCGCGTTCGACGTAGCCGAGCACCGAACTCCAGAACGCGGCGAGACGATCCGGGTCTGCGCAGTCGATGACGAGTTCGGTGATGCGGCAAGCCATGCGCTTCAGTGTACGGAGAGGGCGGCCGTCCCGGGCCGGACGGCAGCGACTCCCTCCGCAGACCGTCCGGGCGCTCGCCCGACGGGCGTTCGGCACCGGCCGCTTCGAGGTCGGTGCCGACCCCGGCGTACCGTCGCGCCCCCGTCTCTCGCCCCCTCGCCCCGGCCGGGTGGACCGTGGCCCGGATCGACGTGTCGCGCG
The DNA here is from genome assembly GCF_042668715.1 of Streptomyces sp. NPDC057271. Taxonomy (NCBI): domain Bacteria; kingdom Bacillati; phylum Actinomycetota; class Actinomycetes; order Kitasatosporales; family Streptomycetaceae; genus Streptomyces; species Streptomyces sp. NPDC057271. The sequence goes on along the minus strand of NZ_JBHUYJ010000064.1, from coordinate 21,665 downwards.
GTGGATCACCGACGTACGGTGTGAGCCGGGGAGTTCGTGACGCGGAGGGACGGAAGAGGGAGCGATGGTTCCGGGGACGGTGCAGCAGCTGACGATCCTGTTGGTCCTGGTGCTGCCCGGGGTCTTCTACCAGGCCGTACGGGAGCATCTGCGCGGGGCCGTGGCCGCGGAGCAGGAGCCGCAGAACCGGATCGTGCGGGCCATCGCGGCCGGGGCGCTGCTCGACGCCGTGTACGCGGTGGCCGCGGGCCCATGGCTGGTGCGGCTGCTCACGGAGGACGGCCGGGGGCCGGTCGCCGGGATGCTCGCGCGCCCCCGGGAGACGGGTCTGGCAGCGCTGCTTCTGGTGGTGGCGGTGCCGTCGGGGATCGCCTGGGCGGAGGCGGTCCGGGACCGGCGACGGCGGCGGGCGCGGTACGAGCCGACCCCGACGGCCTGGGACGCGCTCTTCCGCGACCGCGGGTCCTGTTTCGTCCGGGCCAGGCTCAAGAACGGTCTGTGGGTCGGCGGTTGGCTGGGATCCGGGTCGGCGGTCTCGGCCTATCCGCAGCCGGGTGACCTCTATCTCCAGTCCCAGTACCGGATGGCGCCCGACGGCACGTTCCTCGGGAAGGTCCCCGACACCGGCGGGGTCTATCTGCGGGCCGCCGACATCGACGTACTGGAAGTGCTGCTGCCGCCGTCGGCACCGCCGGTCGTGCCGGAGCAGCAGACTGCGCCGGTCGTGCCGGAGCAGGAGTCTCGGGAGCACGTGGAAGGAGCGGGAGATGACGCGACATCACCGACCGTCGGATGAGCAGGAGTTGGAGGACGTGATCGCCGAGTTCTCGGAGCGCCGGACGTACCGGCCGTCCGACGAGGCGCCGGAGCCCGACGACGTGCCGCAGGCACCGTCGGGCACGGCGATGGGCGACGGGGCGACGGCGCCGGACTGAGCCGCGTCGCCGCGCACGGGTCACGGGCCGGTGTGGATGTGCGCGGCCCACAGGTGAGGGGCGCGGGCGAGGCGGCGGCGCAGCTCGCGGACCGGGCGGTGCAGCGCCGTCGCCGGATCGATCGGGCGGCCGCGCGCGAGGTCGTCGTCAAGAGCCGTGTACAGCTCCTCCGTGAGCCGGGTCGCCACCTTGTCCGCGACGGGCCACAGCGTGCCGATCACATGCGGGTACCCGGCCAGTTGGAACGAGGAGGCCAGCTGCACCGATTCGTCGGGCAGCGTGAGTCCGCCCTGGGAGGTGGAGCAGGCCGACAGGACGGCCAGGACGGCCTCGCGCGGGCGCTGCTCGGCGGCGTCGCGGACGGTGAGCCGTCCGTCGTGGAGGATCAGGCCGCTCTCGGACGGCCTGTCCGGCTCACTGACCCCGTGACAGCTGAAGTGGACCCACGGGTGGGCGGGCAGCGCCCGCCGCACCGCGTCGACGGTGGCGGCGGGACCCGCGAGTTCGAGGTGCGCCGGAAACAGCTTCCGCAGCAGCTTCGCCTCCTGGGAGGCCCCGGGCAGGGACGGGGCCCCGGGTGTGTCCGCGAGAGTGACGATCAGCGGGGCGGGCGGGGCCACGGCGGCGGAGGGCGCCTGCCGGGCGCGGTCCAGGGCGCGCAGCGTCGGGGTGTACGAGGAGACCACCCGGTCCATGACGCTCGTATCGGACCCGGAACCCGCCCCGGCCCCTGAACCTGTCCCGGACCCGGAGGTGCCCGCCGCGTGGAGGGGCAGCAACGCCAGCCATCCGGTGGGGCACCACCACAGCCGGCTCCACGACGCGTCGTCGCGCGGCGCGGTGTGCAGGCCGAGACGGTCGAGGACCGGTTCCGCGACGGCGGCCCACAGCCATTGCAGGGTCTGCGACAACGTCGCCATCGCGGTGACGGCCTGCCGGGTCCCCCGGCCTCCGTAGGCGTCGTCGACGGCTGCGAGGAACTTCGTGGCCCTGTCGAGGACGTCGACCGGAGTCAGGGCGGGCAGCGGGACGACCTCGATGCCCCGGTCGACGGTGACGACGAGTGCGTCGGAGCGGTACCGGCTGACGTTGACCACGACGACCGGGCCCCCGGAGGCCGCGCCGATCAGCTCCGTCACGCGCGGCGCGGCCAGGAAGCCTTCGAGGCCCGGGAGTCGGCGGATCCGGTCGAGGAGGTCGTCCCAGGTCCGGGCGAGGGCGTGCCGTGACTCGGCGAGCAGGCCGGCCTCGTGCCCGGAGTACGTGGGGTCGGCGGGTCCGAGATCGGTGGGCGACGCGGGGCGGGGCGGTCCGACGCTCAGGGAGTCGCGGACCCGTTCGAACTCGGTGGCCAGGGCGGGGTCGGCCGTACGCAGCCGGGAGAGGTCGCCACGGGCTTCGAGGCCCTGGGCGAGCAGCACGCCACGCCCCTGTTCGAGCAGGGTGAGCGCGGCCTCCGGGTCGCCCTGCCGCAGCGCGAGCGCGGCGGCGTCGGAGGCGAGTCCCGTGCCGGCGACCAGCCGGTCCTCCTGGTCTGCGCGTTCGAGACCGCGTGGGGCGAGGCGGGGCAGGAGGCCGACGGCGTACGTGTAGCCGCTGAGCGCCTCGGCGTCCTGACCGGCGGCGACGGCCGCCTCGCCCCAGGTGCGGGCGGCGAGCAGACGCTTGGCCACGGAGGCGACCGGGTTCCGGGCGGCCTGCCGGGCGAGGCGGACGGCCTCGGCGAGTTCCTGCTCGCCGACGCTCTCATCGGCGAGGGGGATGCGCGCCAACTGGGTGCGGGCCAGGACCCACTGCACGTGGGCCTGGTGGGGGTGGCCCTCGGGAAGCCGGTCGAGTGCCTCCCGGGCGGCCGCCGCCCCGCGTGCGAGTACGGGCGCGAGCGCCGGATCGGCGGGGTCCTCGGCCACGTCCGCGGTGATCATGCTCGTGGCGGCCAGGTTGATCAGGGCCACGGTACGCCGTGGGTGACGGTCGTCGAGGCCGGCGACGGCCTCCTCCAGGACGCGCCTCGCCTCCGCGAGCAGCCCCGGGTCCGTGGCGTCGCTCGGGCCGCCGAGTGCGGTGCGGTGCAGCAGGACGCCGAGGTTGACGCGCGCGATGTCCCTGCCGTGCCGCTCGCCGTCCGAGAGGGAGATCGCCTCGCGCAGCAGCCCGGCCGCCTCGTCGGCGGCGGCCCGGTCGTGCGTGGCCTCGTACCGGATCCGTAGCGCCTCGGCGAGGTTGGAGAGGTGGGCGGCGCGCTCGAAGGAGGTCGGCGGGCTCTGCCGGACGGCGCGGCGCAGGATGTCCACGCCCTCGTCGAGCCACCTGCGGTCGCCGGTGAGGCGGGAGCGACGGGTGAGTGCGAAGCCCAGGTTCGTGAGGACGCCCGCCCGTCCTTTGTGGTCGGCGGGGACGACGGCGGCGGCTTCCCGCAGGAAGCCGATCGCGGTGCCCATGAGCGTGTCGTCGGCGGTGTCGGCGGCCCGGCCGCACAACGCGGTGCCGTAGCTGGTGAGCAGGGCGTGGCGCTCGCCGGGATCCTGGGGGCTCGCGAGCGCCGCGCGGTAGTGGGCCAGGGCCTCGTCGCGCAGGTCCTCGTCATAGGTGCGGAGGTGGAGTTCGGCGAGGACGTTGGCGAGGCCGGAGCGGGCGCGTGACTCGGAGGTGTGGCGCGTGCCGGTTCCGTACGTGTCGGTCCGGTGGGAGCCGGCCTCCTCGGCCACGGCGACGGCCTGGCGGTGCCAGTGGACCGCCTCTTCGAGCGGGGTTCCGTCGCCGGTGAAGCGGCAGAGGGAGCGCAGGGCGGTGCCCAGCCGGGAGAGGTGCTCGCCCCTGCCGGGCGTGGTGGGCCCCGAGATCCGTACCGCCTCGCGCAACACCTCGACCGCCTCCGTGACGAGGCCGACGTCCGAGCGGATCTGGGCGAGGTCCTGCAGGGCGTCGCCCAGGTTCCCCAGGCGGTGCGCGCGGTAGTGGTCGCCCGGTGCGGTCGCGGCGACGGCGTCCCGGTGCGCCCGCACGCCCTCGGCCAGCAGCGCCTCGTCGGAGGTCAGGGCGCCGAGGCTCACCAGGGCGACGCCGAGGTTGGAGCTGCTCACCGCCCGGTCGTGGCCGCCGGTGCGCGGCGCGGCGGCGACGGCCAGGCGCAGGACCCGGACGGCCTCGGCGTATCCGTCCGGGTCCCGCGTCGTGGTGGCGCGCTCCAGGTGGACGCAGCCGAGGGCGGACAGGTACTCGGAGCGTCGCGGGTCGTCGTCGCCCAGCAGGTCGAGGGCCCGCCGGATCAGGGCGATGCCCTCGCTCCGCTTCTCCTCGGCGGCCGGGCCGTGGACGCCCTCCGCCCCGGCGCGGTCGGTGAAGCGCCAGGCGAGCGCCTGCCCGAGGGCGTAGGTCACGCCCGTCGGGTCCCCCTCGGTCGCCTCCGTGAGGGCGAGGGCCTCCCGGAACGTCCGCTCCGCCTCCGCCGCGGCGGCCCCGGCGGTCTCCCCCGTGCCGTCCGCCGACGCGTCCAGGGTTCTGGCCAGTTCGAGTAGGACGCGGGCCCGCTCGGCCGGCCGCGGGCGGGTGTCCGCCGCGAGCCGGCGCAGCAGGGCGAGCGGTTCGGCGAGCGCGCCGGACGGGGCTCCGATGGCGTCGGCGTGCAGGCGCAGCAGGGCGGCGAGTTCCAGGACCCGGCCTGTGTGCTGCCGGTCGTCGCTCCCGGTGGCGTCCACCGCGCTGGGGGCGTACCCGATCGCGGCGTCCAGGTCGGCGAGGACGCCGGTCTCGACGTACCGGGAGCGCAGGACCTCGGCCAGGACGTACTGGGCGTGGGTGTGGGCCGGGTGGCCGGGCGGGGCCGCGGCCAGGGCGTCGCGCGCGGCGCTGTGCGCGTCGTCGAGGGCGGAGAGGTTCCGGGTGTTCACCGCGCTGCCGTTGAGGGCGTGGGCCAGGTTGGCGAGGTAGAGGGAGCCCTCGACGGGGTTGTCCGCCGCCGCGGCGGCGCGTCGGCAGGCGGCGATGCCCTCGTCGTGGAGCGCGGTGCGGTCCTGCCCGCCGGGAGCGTCCCCGGGCGCCATCGAGAGGGTGACGAGCGCCATCCCGAGGTCGTTCAGGTGCGCGGCGGGCGGCGGCTGGTCCGGGCTCGCGGCGGTGGAGCGGCGCAGGGCGTCGACGGCCTCGGGGAGGAGAGCGGGGTCGTGGAGCTGTGCGGCGGCGTTCAGGAGCGCCGTGCCCAGCAGGGCGTGGTGCAGGGCGTGGTGCGGATCGTCCGGTCGGCTCCCGCGCACGGTCCGGCGCAGCACGTCGACGCTCTCCCGCGCGACGGCGAGGTCCCCCGTGGCCTCCGCGGCATGGTTCAGGACGAGCCCCAGGTTGCCTGCTCTGCGCGCCTGCTCGACCCGCTCACCGGGTGCGGCGGCCACGGCGGCGCGGCTGTGACGGACGGCCTCGGCGAGGATCTCGGGTCCCCCGCCGTCCCGGAATCCGTACAGCATCGTCAGACCGAGGTCGGAGAGGCAGGTGCCCTGTTCGGCGCTGCCGTCGGGGAACCCGGCGACGGCGTGGCGCAACAGGGCGGCCGCGGCGGGCAGCGGTCCGGGGTGGCGGTGGCGGGTGTAGAGGGCGAGGATTCCGGCGCCCGCCAGGTAGGTGTCGCCGGGGTCCGCCTCCGCTCCGGCGGGCTCGCCCGCGAGCAGCGCGAGGACCGGGCGGAGGACGGGCGGTACGTGGGTGGGCGAGGCGCGGTGGACGTCGAGGAAGCAGAGGACGGCGGAGCCGAGGGCCGCCATGTCCGCCCCCTCGCCGGCGAGGTGGCGGCACCATTCGTAGTACCCGATCGCGTTGACGGCGACGAGCAGGACGTTCCCGTCCGGCAACGTCCCGGCGCGGCGTATGCCGTCGGCCGTCGCGGCGGCCTCGTCGGTCAGGAACCAGCGCAACGCGTCGGGATCGTGGTCGACCCGTAAGACGCGGTCCATCATCAGCTGAGCCGTCGCTTCGACGTTCATCTCCCGCGCCACTCCCCCGTCGGAGTTCTCTCCCCTGGAAGGTCAACGTAGCCCGGGGGGAGGGAGGTTCCCCCGGGCGGCCTCGGCTACGGCAGCCGGGCCGCCGCCGCGTCCAGCATCAGGTCCAGGGCGAAGGGGTAGCCGCTGTCGCGCATGTCGGCGGCGAGCAGCGGGAAGGTCGCCGCGATGTTCGGATGGGTCTCCGGCGGCAGTCTTCCGTACGAGGCGCGCCACACCTCCTCGTCCGCCACGCGCGCCGGGTCTGGCAGGGCGAGCGCGGCGGCGTCCAGGGCCGCGAAGGCCAGGGCCTGGTCGACGAAGGCGTGGTAGAGCGGCACGGCCGTCGTGTCGGGGAAGCCGGCCCCGCGCAGGATGCCGAGGATCGTCTCCACCGCCGCCGTCTCGTGGGCGCGGCCCGTCGTCCGGTGCGCGGCGAGCAGCGCCGCCTGCGGGTTGGCGAGGTACACGGCGTGGATCCGCAGCCCCATGTCGCGGAGGTCCGCCCGCCAGTCGCCGGTCGCCCTCCAGCCCTCCTGCGCGCGTCCGACGAATTCGTCGGCCAGGGCGAGCAGCAGGTCGTCGGTGTTGCGGAAGTAGCGGTAGAGGGAGCTGGGGTCGGCCCCGAGGGCGGCGCCGAGCCGCCGGACGGACAGGGCGTCCGCGCCGTGCTCGCCGACGAGCCGCAGCGCGGTCTCGATGATCAGCCGTTCCGAGAGGACGGCGCCTTGTTTCGTGGGCCTGCGGCGCCGCCGCCGCCCTTCCGGGACCACTCGCTCGACCATGCGGACACCTTATGACAACACCATTGACGTGTAAACGGCTCGCCCAGTTCCATGTGCGTTCACCAGGCACCCCTCCTTCTCCCGTTCTGGAGCACCCCGATGCACAAGGCCGATCTGGTCTTCACCCAGGGCCCCGTCCACACCGGCGATCCCGCCCGCACCCGGGCGAGCAGTCTCGCCGTCACCGGCGAGCGCGTCACCGCCGTCGGCCATGACGAGGTGCGCGAGCTCATCGGGCCGGACACCGAGGTCGTCGACCTGCGGGGGAAGTTGCTTCTTCCCGGCTTCCAGGACTCACATGTCCACGCCGTGTTCGCCGGGACGGAGCTGGCCGAGTGCGATCTGACCGGCACGGTCGGCGTCGAGGACTACCTGACCCGGATCCGGGAGTTCGCCGAGGCCCACCCGGACCGGCCGTGGATCACCGGCGGCGGCTGGTCGATGGAGAGCTTCGAGGGAGGCCTGCCCACCCGGCAGCTGCTCGACACGGTGGTCCCCGACCGGCCGGTCTATCTCGTCAACCGCGACCACCACGGCGCCTGGGCGAACACGCGCGCCCTCGAACACGCCGGCCTCACCCGGGACACCCCCGACCCCGCCGACGGGCGGATCGAGCGCGAGCCCGACGGCACCCCGAGCGGCACCCTGCAGGAGGGCGCCACCGGGCTGGTCTCCCGGCTCGTTCCGCCGAGTTCAGCCGCCGACCGGCTCGCCGGGCTGCTGCGCGCCCAGAAGCTGCTCCACTCGCTCGGCGTCACCGGCTGGCAGGACGCGATGCTGGGGGTGTACGGCGGCCACCCCGATCCCTCCGGCGCCTATCTCGCGGCCGCCCGCGCCGGGACCCTCACCGCCCGGGTCACCGGGGCGCTGTGGTGGGACCGCGAGCGGGGAGCGGAGCAGATCGACGACCTCGTCACCCGTCGCAGGGAGTTGACGTACGGGCGGTTCCGGGCCGGCTCGGTCAAGATCATGCAGGACGGTGTAGCGGAGAACTTCACGGCCGCGATGACGACTCCGTACCTCGACGGGTGCGGCTGCGCCACCGCCAACTCGGGGCTCAGCTTCGTCGACCCGGTCGCGCTGCGCTCGTACGTGACCCGGCTTGACGCCCTCGACTTCCAGGTGCACTTCCACGCGCTCGGCGACCGCGCGGTGCGGGAGGCCCTCGACGCCGTCGAGGCCGCGGTCGAGGCCAACGGCCGACGCGGCAACCGGCACCACCTCGCCCATCTGCAGGTGGTCCACCCCGACGACCTGGGCCGGTTCGCCCGCCTGGGGGCCATCGCCAACATCCAGCCCCTCTGGGCCGCGCACGAGCCGCAGATGGACGAGTTGACGATCCCCTTCCTCGGACCCGAACGGACCTCCTGGCAGTACCCGTTCGGCTCCCTGCTGCGCGCCGGGGCCACCCTGGCCGCGGGCAGCGACTGGCCCGTCTCCAGCCCCGACCCGATCGCGGGCATCCATGTCGCGGTGAACCGCAAGGAGCCCGGCACGGCCGACGAGCGGGTCTTCCTGCCGGAGCAGCGCCTCGACCTGGCCTCCGCCGTCGCCGCGTACACGGCCGGTTCCGCGCATGTGAACGGGCTCGACGAGACCGGCACGCTGCTCCCGGGCATGCTCGCCGACCTGGTGGTCCTCGACCGCGACATCTTCACCGCGCCGCCGGAGGAGATCGCCGAGGCGCGGGTCCTGAGCACGTACGTCGGCGGCACGCCGGTCCACACGGCCTGACGCCACCCCGCCACGGCCCACACAGCCCGACGCACCCTCCCCCCACCCACAGCCCCACCCCCCACTCCGCGGCACCACCCCCACACCGCTCCACCGCGGCCCCGCACCACACCGTGCTCCGCACCACGCTCCATCCCCCAGCGCCCGTCACTACACCCGTAAGGGGTGGGTCTCCTTGCGCATCTCCAGAGCCACCGCACTGCTCGTCTGCACCGCCGCCGTCGCGGCCGCCACCGCCGGCTGTTCCGGCGCGACCGGATCCGGATCCGGCGGCGGCGCCGCCTACACCGTCACCCCCACCTCCCCCGCCGCGAAGGGCGCCATCGGCGCGCTCACCTGGTCGCTGTACGCCGAGCCGTACACGCTCGACTACGCCCTCGCGTACGACTACCCGCCCAACACCGTGCTCGCCAACGTGTGCGAGCAGCTCCTGCGGGTCACCCCCGACCTGAAGATCGAGCCGGGGCTCGCCGTGAAGTACGCCAACCCCGATCCGAAGACCTGGGTGTACACCCTGCGTCCGGGCGTGACGTTCCACGACGGCACGACCATGACCTCCGACGACGTGGTCGCCTCCCTCAAGCGCCACATGGACCCGGCGACCGGGTCGCCCTGGGGATCGGCGTTCAGGAACGTCGCCTCCATCACCAGCAGCGGTCCGCTGGAGGTGACGATCCGGCTCTCCCGGCCCGACGTCCTGCTCAACGAGCTGATGGCGGCGTCCCCCGGCACCGTCGAGAGCGCCGCCTTCCTGGCGAAGGCAGGCAAGGACTACGGCGGCCCCAAGGGGAAGGTCAACTGCACCGGCCCGTACGCCCTGGACGGCTGGGCCCAGGGCGAGAGCGTCACGCTCAAGAAGTACCCGGGGTACTGGGACACCTCCCTGGCCCCGAAGAACGACACGGTCACGTTCACGTTCGTCGAGGACCCGGCCGCCCGCACCAACGCCTTCCTGTCGGGCACGGCCGACGGAGGCTACATGGTGCCCGCCACCTCGCTCGCCCAGCTGCGGTCCACCACCAAGGGCAAGGTCTACTTCGGCCCCAACACGGCGGCCGCCGACCTCTCCGTCCTCGACTTCACGGGCCCGCTCGGCGATCTGAAGGTCCGGCAGGCCCTCTCCATGGCCCTCGACCGGGAGAACATCGTCAAGGCCGCGGCCGGCGGCATCGGCGTCCCGGCCAAGGCGCCCACCGCGCGCGGCGCGTGGGCACTCGTGCCGGAGAGGACCGACGCCTACTTCGACGCCCTGCCCGAGCCGGTGTACGACGTGGCCGCCGCGAAGAAGCTGGTCGCGGAGGCAGGTGCCACCGGGCGGAAGATCACGCTCGTCACCAGTGCGCTCGCGCCGGAGATCAGCGTCGTGGCCAACGCCGTCCAGGCGGCGGGGCGGCAGATCGGGCTCGACGTCCGGCTGAAGTCCGTCGCCCCGGAGGCGTACAGCAGCATCTTCGTCGACCCCGAGGCGCGCAAGGGCCTGGACCTGGTCATCACCAACGGGTACGACAACACGCCCGATCCGCTGGAGTTCTACCAGTACCTGAGCACCGGCCACGTCGGGAACTACGGCAACTGGTCGAACGCCCAGTACGACGCGGCCTTCGACCGGGCGAACGCCGAGCCCGACCCGGCCCGCCGGGCGGACCTGACGGCCGAACTGCAGAAGATCGCCGTGCGCGAGCTCCCCGTCATCCCGCTGTACGAAGCCCCGTACACGGTCTTCCTGGGCAGTGGGGTCACCGGCGCGCCCACCGGGATCGCGCAGCTGTACTACCCCTGGGCCGCGACGATCGGGGCCGCACAGTCATGACGCGCTATCTGGCGGGCCGGCTCCTCGGCCTGGTGACGGTCCTGCTCGTCACGTCGGTCCTGGTCTTCGCCGCCGTGCATCTCGCACCCGGCGACCCGGTGTCCTTCCTGCTCCACGGCCGCCCCGCGACGCCGGAGGCGGTGGCGGCGCTGCGTGCCCAGTACCACCTGGACGATCCGCTTCCGGTCCAGTACGCGAAGTGGCTGGGCGGGGTCCTGCACGGCGACTTCGGCCGCTCCGCGCAGTTCCACCAGGACGTCGGCCCGCTCATCGGCTCGCGCCTGCCGGGCACGGCCGTGCTCGTGGGGTACGCGGCGCTGCTCGTCGCCGTCCTCGGGGTGTCCGCGGGCGTCCTGGCGGCCCTGCGGCCCGGGCCTGTGGACCGGACGGTGCTGCTCGGCACCGGTGTGGCGACGGCGACCCCCTCGTTCGTCAGCGCCATCGCGCTCGTCTCGCTCTTCTCCGTCCAACTGGGCTGGTTCCCCGGGCCCGGTGGCACTCCGGAGAGCTTCACCGACCGGGTGTACCACCTGACCCTGCCGGCGTTCGCGCTGGCGATCACCTTCGCCGGGATGCTCGCCCGCGTCACCCGGTCGGCGATGCTCGACGAGATGGGGCGCGAGCACGTCGAGGTGGCGCGGGCACGCGGGGTCGCGGGCGGCTCGGTGGTCCGCCGGCATGTGCTCCGGAACGCGCTGGGCCCGATCGTGACCGTCGGCGGCACGATGCTCGCCGGTCTGCTGATCAGTACGTCGATCGTGGAGACCGCGTTCAACGTGTCCGGCGTCGGTTCACTGCTCGTGCAGTCGGTGACGGCCAAGGACTTCGCCGTCGTCCAGGCCATCACCCTGCTGAGCGTGACGGCGTTCGTCGTCGTCAATCTCGTTGTCGACCTGCTCGTTCCGCTGGTCGACCCCCGGCTGTCCGTCCACGGGGAGGCATCCCGATGACCATGACCGTCTCCCCCGCGTCCGGGGCGCTGCGCCGCCGCCCGGGTCTGGGCGCCCTGCGCGTCCTCGGTCAGGGGCCGCTCTTCGCGGCCGCCGTCGTGGTGCTGGCCGGGCTCGTCCTGGTCGCGGCCCTCGCGCCCGTACTCGCGCCGTACCACCCGGAGGCGCTCGATCTGTCGGCGAGCCTGGTGGGCACCGGTGGCGACCATCTCCTCGGCACCGACCAGTCGGGCCGGGACATCCTGTCGCGACTGCTGCACGGCGCGCGGACGGGGCTGCTCGGCCCGCTGCTCGTGGTCGGCGTCTCGACGCTCCTGGGCACCCTCGTCGGACTGGTCGCCGCCTGGCGCGGCGGCTGGGCGGACGTGCTGCTGTCCCGGTCGATGGACCTGGCCTTCGCGATTCCCGGACTGCTGTTCGCGATCCTCCTCGTGGCCGTCCTCGGTTCGGGCATGACCGCGCCGGTGATCGCCATGGCGGTGGCGTACACGCCGTACGTGGGGCGGCTCGTGCGGGGGATCGCCCGGCAGGAGAAGGCCCGGCCGTACATCGAGTCGTACCGCGTGCAGGGCTGGTCGGGCTGGACGATCTGTCTGCGGCATCTGCTGCCCAACATCGCCCCGACGGTGTTCGCGCAGTCCGCGATGAACTTCGGGTACGCCCTGATGGACCTCGCCGCGCTGTCGTTCCTCGGCTTCGGTGTGCAGCCGCCCACGGCGGACTGGGGCTCCATGATCAACGAAGGCCAGGCGGCCCTCCAGCAGGGGGCGATGCTGCCCGCACTCGCGCCGTCGTTCTGCGTGGTCCTGGCCGTGGTGGCGTTCGGCATCGTCGGCGAGGGCCTCGCCGACCGGATCGCGAAGCGGGAGAGATGAACCTCATGAACACCGTGAACAACGTGGATCCCGTCGGCCTCAAGGACACGCGACGGCCTCCCGTGCTGGAGATCGACGGCCTGGGGGTCCGGCTGCCGGACGGACAGGCGGCCAGGCCGCTCCTCGACGGCGTCACCCTCCGGGTCGCCGCCGGCGAGACCGTCGGCCTGGTCGGCGAGTCCGGTTCGGGCAAGTCGGTCGCGTGCCGCAGCGTGCTCGGGCTCCTGCCGGCCAAGGCGCGGACGAGCGGTGCCGTACGGGTGGGCGGCAGCGACGTCCTGACGATGGACCGCGCGGAGCTGACCCGGCTGCGCGCCCGGCGGGTCGCCATGATCTACCAGGACCCCCGCGCCTCCGTGAACCCGCTGCGCCGGATCGGCGACTTCCTCACCGAGGGCCTGCGGGCCGCCGGGACCCCCGCGGCGACGGCGCTCGCGCGGGCGGAGGAGCTGCTCGACGCCGTCGGCATCCGTGATCCGCGAGGCGCGCTGCGCCGCCATCCGCACCAGTTCTCCGGCGGGATGCTGCAACGGGTGGTGATCGCCGCGGCCCTGGCGGGCGAGCCGGAGCTGCTGGTGGCCGACGAGCCGACCACGGCGCTCGACGTCACGACGCAGGCCGAGATCATCGCGATCCTCACCCGGCTCCAGGCCCAACGCGGCACCGGACTGCTCTTCGTCACCCACGACCTGGAGCTGGCGTCGGCGATCTGCGACCGCGTCTACGTGATGTACGCGGGCCGGATCGTCGAGACGGCGGACACCGACGCGCTGTTCGACCGGCCGCTCCACCCGTACACGGCGGGACTGCTGGCCTGCACGCCCCGGATCGAGGCCGGCGCCTCCGCTCCACGCCCCATCCCCGGTCGGCCCGTCTCGCTCGCCGAGGCCCCGCCGGGGTGCGCCTTCGCGGCGCGCTGCGTCCACGCGCAGGCGCGGTGCACGCAGGAGACACCCGTACTGGCGCGCCACGGCGACGGCCTGGCCGCCTGCCACCGCGCCGACGAAGGGATCACACGGTGAACGGAACCATGAACGACCCGGAGGAGCTCGTGGTCGAAGGACTGCGCAAGCGGTACGGGGACCACATGGCCGTGGACGACGTGTCGTTCACCCTCGCGCCGGGTGCCTCGCTCGGCATCGTCGGCGAGTCGGGCAGCGGCAAGACGACGACCGTGCGGATGCTGGTCGGCCTGGAGCGACCGGACGGCGGCACGGTCCGGGTCGGTGACCGGGACCGCTCGGCGCCGGCCCGCGGCCGGGCCGAGCGCCTGGCGCGGGCCCGCGAGATCCAGATGGTCTTCCAGGATCCCTACCTCTCCCTCGACCCGCGCGTACCGGTGGGCCGTTGCGTGGAGGAGGTGTTGCGCCTCCACGTCCCCTCGGACGCGGCGGCGCGGCGGGCCCGCGTCGCCGAACTCCTCGACCAGGTGGGCCTCGGCGAGCGGGAGGCGGCGGCTCAGCGTCAGCGCGTGGCGATCGCCCGCGCGCTGGCCGCCGAGCCGCGGTTCCTCGTCCTCGACGAGGCGGTGGCGGCGCTGGACGTGTCGATCCAGGCGCAGGTGCTCGAACTCCTCAGCCGGATCCGGCGCGAGACGGGCATCGGCTTCCTCTTCGTGACGCACGACCTGGCCGTGGTCCGGCACATCACGGACGAGGTGATGGTCCTCAGGCAGGGCCGTGTGGTGGAGAAGGGCACCACGTCGGCCCTCCTGGACGCACCGGCCGACCCCTACACCCGTCTGCTGCTCGACTCCGTCCCCCGCCGTGGCTGGAACCCGGCCGCCCTGGCCTCGGCGGGCCGGCGCCCGCCGGACGACGGCGTGTGACACCCGGCGGCATCCGCCGACCGCCGAAACGCTTGTGGGCCACCCCGGTCGGGGTGGCCCACAGGCGTTCTCGTCGGTCTTCCGCGCGCGAGGGGAACGGGCTCCTCCCGCCCTCGACCGCGCGAGGGCGTCAGACGTAGAAGCGGGAGAGGAAGCGCAGGGCCGCCGCGGGCTTCGTGCCGCCCTCGATCTCGATCGTGCCGTCGACGGCGATCTGCACGCCCCCGGGGACGTCGTCGACCGAGGCGAGGCGGCCGGCGAGGCGGATGCGGGAGCCGACGGGCACCGGGGCCGGGAAACGGACCTTGTCGAAGCCGTAGTTGACCTTCGTTGTGACGCCTTGGACGTCGAGCAGTCCGGTGAACAGCGGGATGAAGAGCGACAGCGTCAGACAGCCGTGGGCGATCGGCGCACCGAAGGGGCCCGCCGCGGCGCGCTCGGGGTCGGTGTGGATCCACTGGTGGTCGTCGGTGGCGTCGGCGAAGGTGTCGATCCGCTGCTGGGGAATCTCCAGCCAGTCGCTCGTACCGAGGTCGCCGTCGTTCCGGAGGGCGAGCTCACGCAGTTCGTCGATGCCGTTCACGGTGGTGGTCATGCGGGGTTCTCCTCGTGGTTCTGGTGGTTCTCGTGGTTCTCGTGGTTCTGGTGGTTCTGGTGGTTCTCGTGGTTCTCGTGGGCGGAGCCGCCGTGGAGACGGCGGAGTTCGGGCTTGCGGAGCTTCCCGGAGGCGGTGCGGGGCAGGACGTCCACCACGACGGCGGTCTTGGGGATCTTGTACGCGGCCAGCCGTCCGGCGAGCCCGGCGAGGACGGCGCCCGCGTCGAGCGTGGCTCCGGGGCGCGCCACGAGCACCGCCCGGGGCACCTCGCCCCACTTCGCGTCCGGTACGCCGATGACGGCGCACTCGGCGACGTCGGGATGGGCGAGCAGCGCGTCCTCGACCTCGGCCGGGTAGATGTTCTCGCCGCCGGAGATGATCATGTCCTTGATGCGGTCGTTGATGGTGACATGGCCGTCGGCGTCGACCGCGGCGGCGTCCCCGGTGCGCAGCCAGCCGTCGCTGAAGGCGGCGGCGCTCGCCTCGGGCAGCCCCCAGTAACCGGACATCACGTGCGGGCCGCGGACGAGTACCTCGCCGGTCTCGCCCTGCGGGGCGTCGCTCCGGTCCGGCCCGGCGATCCGGACGTCGGTGAAGAAGTGCGGGACACCCGCGGAGCCGGCCTTGCTGACGACGTGTTCCGCGTCGAGGAAGAGCACCCCGGGCGAGGCCTCGGTCAGTCCGTACCCCTGCTGGAAGCGAAGGCCACGCTCCTGGTACGCGGCGATGAGCCGGCCGGGGACGGGCGCGCCACCGCAGTTGAGGGTGCGCAGCGACGACAGGTCGGCGTGCGCCCAGCGCGGCGAGCGGGCCATCAGCTCGTACATGGTGGGGACGCCGAACATCGAGGTGATGCCGTGGTGTTCCACCAGGTCCAGGGTGGCGTCCGCGTCGAACCGCTCCACCAGAACACAGGTGCCGCCCTTGAGCAGTACGGGCAGGGCCAGCATGTTGAGACCGGCGGTGTGGAACAACGGGGCGGTGACGAGGGCCCGTTCGTCGGCACGCAGATCGGTGTCGACCAGGACGTTGACCGCGTTCCAGGTGAGGTTGGAGTGGGTCAGCATGGCGCCCTTGGCGCGGCCTGTGGTACCCGAGGTGTACATGATGATGCAGACGTCGTCCTCGGACACCGGCTCGTCGGGCGGTGCGTGGCCGGTGGCGGAGGCGATGGCCTCCTCGTACTCCTCGCCGACCTGGAGACGGCGGACGAGGTGCAGCGTGGTCCGGCCCGCGTGTCCTGGCGCGTGCACCAGCGTGTGCGCGCCGGAGTCGGTGAGCTGGTGGTCGATCTCGGGCGGTGTGAGCCGGGTGTTGAGCGGGACGAAGACGGCGCCGAGCAGGGCGGCGGCGAACAGCGTCTCCAGGAAGGACGGATGGTTCGGTCCGAGATAGGCGATCCGGTCGCCGCGGCGGACACCCTGCTGTCGCAGGGAGGCCGCGAGCCTGCCGACGCGGTCGTGAAGTCCGGCGTAGGTCAGGGACGTTCCCTGGTGGATCAGGGCGGTGCGGTGCGGGGTCTTGCGGGCCCGGCGTGCGGGCCAGGAGCCGAGGCCCACGTTCGTTCCCTTGTCGCGCATGGGGGGCGACCCTTCAGACGAGCCCGAGCAGCCGGGCGGCGTTCTCCTTGAGGATCTTGGGGCGGACCTCGTCCCTGATCGGCAGCCGGGCGAAGTCGGCGAGCCAGCGGTCCGGGGTCAGGACGGGGTAGTCGGAGCCGAAGAGGACCTTGTCCTTCAGCAGCGTGTTGGCGTAGTTCACGAGCTGCGGCGGGAAGTACTTCGGGGACCAGCCCGACAGGTCGATGTACACGCCGGGCTTGTGCGTGGCGACGGCCAGCGCCTCGTCCTGCCAGGGGAACGAGGGATGGGCCAGGACGATCTTGAGATGGGGGAAGTCGGCGGCGACGTCGTCGACGTGGAGGGGGTTGGAGTACTTCAGCCGGATCCCGCCGCCGCCGGGGACGCCCGCGCCGATCCCGGTCTGGCCGGTGTGGAAGAGGGCGATGGTGCCGGTCTCCTCCAGCACCTCGTACAGCGCGTAGGTGAGGGAGCGGTCGTCGGGGAAGAAGCCCTGGATGCTCGGGTGGAACTTGAAGCCCTTGACCCCGTACTCCTCGACCAGCCGACGGGCCTGGCGGACACCCGCCCTGCCGCGGAACGGATCGACGGAGGCGAAGGGGATCAGCACGTCGGCGTTGGCGGCCGCGGCCTCGGCGATCTCCTCGTTGGGAACCGGCGGAGTGCCGGTCGCGGACTCGGCGTCCACGGTGAAGACGACCGCGGCCATGTTCCGCTCGCGGTAGTACGCCGCCATCTCCGGGACGGTCGGCTTGCGGTCGCCCGCGACCTTGAAGTACGCGGACGAGGCGTCGTTCAGCTCGTCGGCCAGGGAGGCGTGCCCGTGGGCGGAGACCTCGGCGTGGGTGTGCACGTCGATGGCGACGAGGGCGTCGACGTCGAGGGGTCCTCGCTCCGGCGGGGCGGCGGGGGTGCTCATCGGATCTCCTCGGCGGCCGGCACACGCGGAGCGGCGATGCCCACGGTCTGCGGGTTCGATCCGACGGAGGTGTGCCACGCGGTGGCGATCGCGTCCGGGGTCCAGCCGCCGTCCGAGTAGGCCGAGGCGACCTCCTGCGGGTGCGACCAGAGCGTCAGCCGGTCACCGCCGATGCCGACGCACTGGCCGGTGATGTCACGGGCCGCGTCCGAGGCGAGGAAGGGGACGAGCGCGGCGCAGTCCTCGGCAGTGCCGAAGCCCTCGCCCTTGCGCAGGAAGCCGGGCAGTGGCACACCCCGCTCACGCAGGGCCTCGACGTGCGGCGCGAAGGCGGGAATCGTCTCGGTCATGGCGGTGGCGGCGACCGGCACGATCGCGTTGACGGTGATGCCCGCCTTCGCCAGCTCCATCGACCAGGTGCGGGCCATGGCGGCGATCCCGGCCTTCGCGGCGGCGTAGTTGGTCTGGCCGAAGTTGCCGCGCTGGCCGGCGGGTGAACCGACGAGGACGAGACGTCCGCCCTCGCCCTGCTCGCGCATCCGCACGGTGGCGGCGCGGGCGCAGGTGAAGGTGCCCTTGAGATGGGTGGTGACGACGGCGTCGAAGTCGTCGTCGGTCATCTTCCACAGCACGCGGTCGCGGAGGATGCCGGCGTTGGTGACCATGATGTCGAGCCGGCCGAACGCGGCGACGGCCCGGTCGACGAGACGCTGGGCGGCCTCGGCGGTGCCGACGGCGACGGCCTCGGCGACCGCGTCACCGCCGCCCGCCTTCCGTACGGTCTCGGCGGCCTGTTCGGCGGCCTGGGCGTCGAGGTCGTTCACGACGACGTGCGCTCCGGCGCGGGCCAGCGCGGTGGCGTAGGCGAGGCCGAGACCGCGCCCGGAGCCGGTGACCACGGCGACCTTCCCGCACAGATCGACAGCCCGGGAAGGAAGTGGAGAGACAGGTGAGGCGGGAGCAGACACAGGTGGCCCTTCGACAGGAGGTGCGGGTGATGGACGACTGATGGGAAGCTAAGACCAATAATTGTCGACGTCAATAGTTGTCGTAACCGTCGGGGATGGCGCATCCTGGAGGCATGAACCTGGCGATGGACTCCGACGAACCGTGGATGCGTTCGCTCCACTCCGACACCGGCTACCTGCTCTACCGGCTGGGGCTGCGCTCGGGACAGCTCTTCAACGCGGCACTCCAGGAGTCCGGGGTACGGCTGCGCCACTACGCGGTACTGCGCTATCTCTCCACCGTGGAGGGCGCCCTGCAGAGGGAGTTGAGCACGAGCCTCGGCTACGACCCGAGCGCGATCGTCAGCCTCGTCGACGACCTGGAGCGGCTCGGTTTCGTGGAGCGGCGCCCGGCCCCCGGCGACCGCCGGAGCCGGATCGTCGTCCTCACCGGCGACGGAGGAGGCTTCCTCCGGGACACCGACCGGACCAGCCGCGGAGTCACCGACGAGCTGACCGCCCCGCTCACCGACGACGAACGTACGGCCCTGCACACCTTGCTGCTGCGCGTCGCGGGTGAGGCCTGACGGCCGGACCGGCGGAACGCCGTGGCGCCCCGCGCCTCGGGAGCGCGGGGCGGGGCGGCGGGCGGGGCGGGTCGCCGGCGGGCGGGGCGGGTCGCCGGCGGGCGGGGGCGGAGGCTACGTTCGGGGAACGAATCGATCTCCCGGACCTCGCCCCCCGCCTCCCGATCCACCGCCCCCGATCCGCGAAGGAGCCGCGATGCGTGTCGCTCTCTTCCTGACCTGCGTCAACGACACGCTCTATCCGGACACGGGCCGCGCCGTCGTGCGGCTGCTGACCCGGCTGGGCGTCGACGTCGACTTCCCGACGGGGCAGACCTGTTGCGGGCAGCCCCAGTACAACACCGGCTACCGGCGGCACGCCGAGCCGCTCGCCCGTCGCTTCGCCGAGGTATTCGGCGGGTACGACGCGATCGTCACGCCCTCGGGGTCGTGCGGCGCCATGGTCCGCGAGCTGTATCCGCGCATGGGCGAGCGGGCCCGGGCGGAGGGCCGAGGCGACGGGCTCGCCCTGGCCGTGGCACCCATCGTGCCGAAGACGTACGAGCTGACCGAGTTCCTGGTCGATGTCCTCGGCGTGACGGACGTCGGTGCCTCCTACCCGCACAGGGTCACCTACCACCCCACCTGTCACGGTCTGCGCGGCCTCGGCCTGGCGGACCGGCCGTACCGTCTGCTGTCGGCGGTCAAGGGCCTTGAGCTGGTGGGGCTGCCGGGCGCCGAGGAGTGCTGCGGCTTCGGTGGCACCTTCGCCGTGAAGAACCCCGACGTCTCGGCGGCCATGGGCACCGACAAGGTCCGCAACGCCGTCTCGACCGGGGCCGACGTCCTGTGCGCGGCGGACAACTCGTGTCTGATGCACCTCGGCGGCACCATGAGCCGGCTCCGGGTCGGCGTCAGGCCCGTCCACATCGCCGAGATCCTGGCGAGCACGGAAGAGGAGCCGACGGCGTGAGCGGTACGTTTCTGGGCATGCCGGCCTTCCCGGAGGCCGCGCGCGAGGCGGTGCGGAACACCACTCTGCGGGCGAACCTGCGGCACGCCACCCACACGATCCGGGACAAGCGGGCCAAGGCGGTCGCCGAGCTGGACGACTGGGCCGAGCTGCGCGAGGCCGGAAAGCGGATCAAGGACCACACGCTGCGCCATCTCGACCGCTATCTGCTCCAGCTGGAGGAGGCGGTGGTACGGGCCGGGGGCACCGTCCACTGGGCCGCGGACGCGGCCGAGGCGAACCGGATCGTGACGGGTCTGGTGCGGGCCACGGGTGAGAGGGAGGTCGTCAAGGTCAAGTCGATGGCGACGCAGGAGATCGGGCTCAACGAGGCACTGGAAGCCGAAGGCATCGCCGCGTACGAGACCGACCTCGCCGAACTGATCGTGCAGCTCGGCCACGACCGTCCCTCGCACATCCTCGTACCCGCCATCCACCGCAACCGGGGTGAGATCCGGGACATCTTCCTGTCCGAGATGCGCCGTTGGGGCCGTCCGGCGCCCGAGAACCTGACCGACAGCCCCGCCGAGCTGGCCGAGGCCGCCCGGCTCCACCTCCGCGAGAAGTTCCTTCGCGCCAAGGTCGGGATCTCGGGCGCGAACTTCATGGTCGCCGAGACCGGCACGCTGGTCGTGGTCGAGTCCGAGGGCAACGGGCGTATGTGCCTGACACTGCCCGAGACCCTGATCTCCGTCGTCGGCATCGAGAAGGTCGTGCCGACCTGGCGGGACCTGGAGGTCTTCCTGCAGACCCTCCCGCGCTCCTCGACGGCCGAGCGCATGAATCCGTACACCTCCATGTGGACCGGCACGACGGAGGGTGACGGACCGCGGACCTTCCATCTCGTCCTGCTCGACAACGGCCGTACCGACACCCTTGCGGACGAGGTCGGCCGCCAGGCCCTGCGCTGCATCCGCTGCTCGGCCTGCCTGAACGTCTGCCCCGTCTACGAGAGGGCCGGCGGACATGCCTACGGCTCCGTCTATCCGGGCCCCATCGGGGCGATCCTGAGCCCTCAGCTCCGGGGCACCGCGAGCGAGATCGACGCCTCGCTGCCGTACGCCTCCTCCCTCTGCGGGGCCTGTTACGAGGTGTGCCCGGTCGCCATCGACATCCCCGAAGTCCTCGTCCACCTCCGTGAGAAGGTCGCCGAGGGCGAGGGTCACCGTCTGGAGAAGGCCGCGATGGGTGCGGCCACATGGGCGTTCAGCCGGCCGGGCGTCTACGCGGCCGGGCAGCGCCTGGCCTCCCTCACCCGGAGGCTCCACCCCTCCCGCCTGCCCGGTCCCGGACGGGCGTGGACGGACAGCCGCGATCTCCCCGAGGTCCCGGCGGAAGGCTTCCGCGACTGGTGGAAGCGTGAGCACGAGCGGAAGGAGGGGTCCGAGTGAGCGGCAGAGAGCTGATCCTGCGCCGGATCCGCGCGGCCCTGACCGACGTACCCGCCTCCGACGCGCCCTACGACCGGGCCGTCGACAGGAACTACGCCCGTGAGCACGGGCATCGGGACGCCGAGGAGACCGTCGCCCTGCTGGCCGAGAACCTGGCGGACTACCGGGCCGTCGTCCACCGCTGCCGCCCCGAGGCGCTCCCCGAGCTGATCGGACGCCTGTTGGCCGAGCGGGGCGCGCGCCGGGTCCTGGCCCCTGCGGGGCTGCCCCGCGCCCTTCTGAGCCGTACGG
Source organism: Streptomyces sp. NPDC057271 (assembly GCF_042668715.1). Lineage (NCBI taxonomy): Bacteria > Bacillati > Actinomycetota > Actinomycetes > Kitasatosporales > Streptomycetaceae > Streptomyces > Streptomyces sp. NPDC057271. The sequence goes on along the minus strand of NZ_JBHUYJ010000064.1, from coordinate 474 downwards.
ACGCGGCCGTCGTGGACGAGCGGGCCGAACTCACGCCGTACGACCTCGACGGGATCGACAGCGTCGTGACGGGCTGCGCCGTCGCCGTCGCGGAGACCGGCACCGTCGTCCTCGACGCCGGGCCGGACCAGGGCCGCCGCCGCGTCACCCTTGTACCCGACCACCACATCTGCGTCGTGCGCACTCCCGAGCAGGTGGTCGCCTCCGTACCGCCGGCACTCGAACGCCTGGACCCCACACGCCCGCTGACCTGGATCTCGGGCCCGTCGGCGACGAGCGACATCGAACTCGACCGCGTCGAGGGGGTCCACGGCCCGAGGCGACTGGACGTGATCCTGGTCGACGAGCCCCCGGCCTGACCGCCCGGCCCCGCCTCGCGCGGCGCGGGAGCGTCCGGCGCGGGAGCGTCCGGCGCGGGAGCGTCCGGCGCGGGAGCGTCCGGCGCGGGAGCGTCCGGCGCGGGAGCGTCCGGCG
>NZ_JBHUYJ010000063.1:21256-46058 GCF_042668715.1 Streptomyces sp. NPDC057271 | reverse complement strand
GCGCCGACCCCGCCTGCCCGCCGCGCCGACCCCGCCTGCCGCGCCTACCTCGCCCGTCCTCAGCGCCGGCCTGGGCCGCCCTCCGCGCCGCCCCCGCCGCGCCTACCTCGCCCGCCCCTCAGCGCCGGCCTGGGCCGCCCTTCGCGAGCCGACCCCGCCCGCCCGCTGCGCCGGCCTGGGCCGCCTTCGCGCCGGCCTGGGCCGGTGTTCCGCCGTCGGCTTCGGCGAGGGCATGGCCGGGTTCGCTACGAGCGAGCTGCGGGGAGCGTGACCTCGAAACAGCAGCCGCCCGCCACGTTGCGCACGTCGGCGCGCCCCGAGTGGGCCTCCACGATGCCCTGCACGATGGCGAGCCCGAGACCCGCTCCACCCGGCGGGGTCCGCGCCTCCGTGCCGCGCCATCCCGTGTCGAAGACGCGCGGCAACTCGTCCACCGGGATGCCGCCACAGCCGTCCGTCACCGACAGGACCACGGATTCGGCGCGGCGCTCCGCGGCCACGGCGACCGTGCCGTCGGCCGGGGTGTGACGGATCGCGTTCACCAGCAGGTTCGCCAGAACTCGGGTCATCTCGCGGCCGTCCACCTCCACAGGGTCCGGCGCGACCCGCTCGCCCACCAGCCGCACCCCCTGCTCACGCGCGAGCGGCACCGCGCCGGCCAGCGCGTCGCCCACCAGGTCGTGGACCGAGACCCGGACCGGGTTCAGCGTCAACGCCCCCGCGTGGATTCGGGAAAGCTCGAACAGATCGCCCACCATGCTGTTGAGCCGGTCGACCTCCGTCCGGATCTGGCGGTGGTAGCGGACCGGATCGGCGACCACCCCGTCCTCCAGAGCCTCGGACATCGCCCGCAGACCGGCGAGCGGCGTGCGCAGATCGTGTGAGATCCAGGCGACGAGCTCACGCCGGGACGACTCCAGGGCGCGCTCGCGCTCCCGCGACTCGGCGAGCCGCGCACTGGTCGCCGACAGCTCCCGGCTGAGCGCCGCCAGCTCGGCCGGCGCCGGCGCGGCCGGGGCGGCGAAGACCCCGCCCTCCCCGAAGTCCCGTGCCGCGACGGCGAGTTCCCGGCAGCTGACGACGACATGGCGCCCCAGCAGGAGCGCGGTGCCGAGCGAGGCGGCCGCGGCCATCGCGACGACCGTGGTGACGACGAACAGGTCGTGCGCCGAAAGGAACATGGCCCACGCCACGGCGAGGGTTCCGGAGAGCATCGCCGTCACGGCGACGCTCGCGACGACGGCGAGCGAGACGGCGACCGAGCGGCTTCGCAGCAACCGCAGCAGCCCGGCCCCCAGGAGCCCGGCCGCGGCGGCGCCGACGAAGGCGTACAGGGCGATGAGGAGTATGTCGCGCACGGGTCAGACCTCCGTCGGGGGCGCGGGCGTGGCGGGCCGGTCGACGGCCGCCTCGAAGCGGTAGCCGACCCCCCAGACCGTCTGGATCAGCATCGGCCGCGCCGGATCCTCCTCGATCTTCCCGCGCAGCCGGCGCACATGGACCGTGACCGTCGACAGGTCACCGAAGTCCCACCCCCACACCTCCCGCATCAGCCGCTCGCGGTCGCACACCTCGCCCGCGTGCAGCAGGAAGTAGCTCAGCAGGTCGAACTCGCGCAGCGTCAGCGCCAGCGGCCGCCCGTCCCTCACCGCGCGCCGGGCGGCCGGGTCGACCTCCAGGCCGCCCGCCCGCAGCAGCGGACCAGGCCGCCGGACCGTGGTGTGCCGTCGGAGTACGGCCTCCACACGGAGAACCAGTTCACGCGGGCTGAAGGGCTTCGTGACGTAGTCGTCCGCGCCGATCTCGAGGCCGAGGATGCGGTCCTCCTCGTCGGTGCGCGCCGTCAGCATGATCACCGGGACCGGCCCACGGCTCCGCAACCGGCGGCAGACCTCCAGGCCGTCCATGCCCGGAAGCATCAGATCGAGGACCACGAGATCCGGCCACCTCGCCCCCGCGGCCGCCAGCGCGGACGGCCCGTCGGCGACCCGGTCCACGGCGAAGCCGGCCCGCTCCAGGTAGCCGGTGACCACCTCGGCGACGGTCGGATCGTCGTCCACCACCAGGACGCGCTGCGCTGTCCCCACGGACTGTTCAGGCTGCTGCATGGGGCCAGCCTCGCACCGGTCCGGGCCGGTCGAGCACCTCGGGGGTGGTGCAGGTGAGCGACGTCCGCGTTTCGTAAGGTCCACGGATCCCTTTTGTCCGGTCCGGATTCGTACGGTGAAATCCGTGACCGAATCGCCTTCCGCGACCACGTACGCGGTGAACGTCGTCCTGCCCTGCCTCGACGAGGCCCGAGCGCTGCCCTGGGTCCTGGAGCGCGTGCCGCCCGGCTGGCGGGCCATCGTCGTCGACAACGGATCGACCGACGGCTCCCCGGACATCGCCCGTGACCTCGGCGCGACCGTCGTCACCGAGCCGCGCCGAGGCTTCGGGGCCGCCTGCCACGCCGGGCTGCTCGCCGCCGACGCCGGCATCGTCTGCTTCTGCGACTGCGACGGCTCGCTGGACCCCGGCCTGCTCGTCCCCTTCGCCGCCCAGGTGGCCGCGGGCGAGGCCGACCTGGTCCTCGGCCGCCGGCGACCCGAGACACGCGATGCCTGGCCCGCGCACGCACGGGCCGGGAACTTCGCCCTCGCCCGCATGCTGCGCCGCCGTACCGGACTCCGCCTCCACGACCTCGGCCCCATGCGGGCCGCGCGCCGCGACGCGCTGCTCGCCCTGGACCTCACCGACCGGCGCAGCGGGTACCCCCTGCAGATGGTGGTGCGCGCCGCCGACGCGGGCTGGCGGGTGGACGAGCGGGACGTCCCGTACCTGCCCCGTACGGGAAAGTCCAAGGTCACCGGCACCTGGCGCGGCACCTGGCACGCCGTCCGCGACATGCGCAAGGTCCTGCGCGAGGCACCCCTGACCGCCCGGGGGACCGCCCCGGCGGCACGAGCGGAGGCGAACCGATGAGCACTCTCCTCGTCATCGCCAAGGAACCCGTACCGGGCCGGGTCAAGACACGGCTCACCCCGCCCTTCAGCCCCCAGGAGGCGGCCCGCCTCGCCGAGGCGGCGCTCGCCGACACCCTGGTCGCGGTGCTCGCCGCCCCGGCCGACCGCCGCGTCCTCGTCCTCGACGGCGCGCCGGGCGACTGGCTCCCGCACGGATTCGAGACCATGCCGCAGAGCCCCGGCGGCCTGGACGCGCGCCTCGCCGCCGCCTTCGCCTCCTGTACGGGTCCCACCCTGCTGGTCGGCATGGACACCCCGCAGGTGACCCCGGAGCTCCTGTGTTCGGGCCTGGACTTCACCGGCTGCGACGCGTGGTTCGGCCCGGCGGAGGACGGCGGCTTCTGGGCGCTGGGCCTCGCGACCCCGGACCCCGCCCTGCTGCGCGGCGTCCCCATGTCCGTACCGGAGACCGGCGCGGTGCAGCGCCGTCGCCTCACGGACGCCGGTCTGCACGTGCGCGATCTGCCGTGGCTCCGGGACGTCGACACGGCCGCCGACGCCCACGCGGTCGCCGAGGCCGCCCCCGGCACGCGCTTCGCCGCCACCCACCACACGCTGACCGCGCCGGCGATGGGTGCGGTGTGAGCGCGCTGGAGTCGGAGTGCGGTACGGCCGACGCGCTCGGGACCGGGGGGAGGCACCCCGCTGACGCGGTACGCACATCACCGCCCGCCCGGACCGAGGGAGAGCGACGCACCCCGGGATCCGCCCCCACCTCGCCGTCCCGCGGCGCCGACCTCGTCGACCCGTGGCTCGCCGACCCCTGGGCGGACGCCCTCCGTTCCGGTCGCGGCCCGGTCTTCCTCCGGCGTGACGACGGCTGGCTGCTGCCCCTGGAGGTCGAGCGCTGGTGCGCGGTCGCCGATCCGGCCGACGGCACCGTGCTCGACCGCTGCGAAGGGGCGGTCCTTGACGTCGGCTGCGGACCGGGACGCCTGGTGCACGCGCTGGCCGCCGCCGGGCGGCCCGTCCTCGGTATCGACGTGTGTCAGGAGGCCGTCGACCGTACGGTCGACGGCGGCGGCACCGCCCTGCTCCGGTCCGTCTTCGACCCGCTGCCCGGCGAGGGCCGCTGGGGCACCGTCCTGCTCATGGACGGCAACATCGGCATCGGCGGCGACCCCGGACAGCTCCTCGAACGCGCCGCCGAGCTGGTCGAACCCGAGGGCCAGCTCCTCGTGGAGGCCGCCGCCCCCGACGTCGACGAACGGGTCGCCGTCCAGGTCGTCGACGGCCGCGGCGCGCGCGGCGCCGACTTCCGCTGGGCCCGTGTCGGCGCCAGGGCCCTGCCCGCGTACGCCGACGCCACGGGGTGGCGGGTCGAACGCCGCTGGCGGGCAGGGGGCAGGAGCTTTCTTCAGCTCCGGCGACGCCCCCGCTGAGCGCCGTCGTACGCCGGGCACCACGCCCGTACCGATCGCCACCACCCGCATCAGGATCAGCCGGCGGCGGACGTGGCCGAGGGGGAGGACGGTCGGGCCGGGCGGGGACTCCGCGCGGACGGCGAGCGGCGGCCGCCGTGGATCCCCGCGTGACGTAAGACTTTCGTCACCGAGCGCATGTGGCGCGCCCCGCGCACGGTGGGGTGGAATGTCCAGACCGATGTACGGCAACACGGAACGAGGACGATCGTGGCACGTGGGGGTAAGAAGTCGCTGCTCTGGGGAGCGGTGGCGGTGGCGGTGGCGCTGGCCGCACTGGGGCTCTACTGGTTCCAGCCCTGGAAGCTGTGGCAGGACGAGACGGTGGACGAAGCCCTTCCGACGGCCGTGCCCGGGGCCACGTCCTCGCCCGGGGGCACGCCCGCGCCCGGGTCCGCCTCCCCGCCCGGCGGCTCGGACACGAGCGCCGCCGCCGGGCCGGAGACGGTCGCCCAGGGCGACCTGATCAGCCATGAGCACAGGACCACCGGTACGGCGAAGCTCATCCGCCTCGCCGACGGCAGCCTGACCCTGCGCCTGGAAGACCTGAACACGAGCAACGGCCCGGACCTGCGCGTGTGGCTGACCGACGCCCCGGTCAAGGAGGGCGTCGCCGGCTGGCGGGTCTTCGACGACGGCAGGTACGTCAGCCTGGGCAAGCTGAAGGGCAACAAGGGAGACCAGAACTACCCGCTGCCGCCCGGCACCGACCCGTCGGCCTTCACGAGCGTCACCATCTGGTGCGACCGCTTCGACGTCTCCTTCGGCGCGGCCGCTCTGAAGGTGTGACGCGTTCGCCCGAGGGCCCGCGCCGCCGACCCTCGGGCCACGCGCTATGACGCCGGGGCCGCCGCGCGCGCGATCCGGTCGAGGGTCGTCCGCATGCTGTGCCGGTTGACGGCGATCCGGCGCTCGGGGTTCGTGCCCGCGAAGACGGTGCCGAGGATCTCCGCGAGGCGCGAACCCCGGCCGGTCCGCAGGTCCTGCCAGGTCTCCGTCACACGCGTACCGGTCCCCTCGACGGCGAAGCGATAGCCCCAGCGGGCGATCGGCAGCCCGAAGGCGCCGACGTCGAAGGCGAACTCCTCGCCCTCGCGGGCGACCGACACCCGCCCGGTCGTGAACCAGACGAAAGGCCCACGCCGGTTGAAGCCGACGAACCGGCTGCCGGCCGCCAGGGGAGGGCGCGCCACCCAGACCCGCCGGCACTCGGGACTCCACCGGCCCATGTCCCGGAGGTTCGCCACCAGCCGGTACACGACCTCCGGCGCGGCGTCCACCACGACGGACTCCTCAAGACTCCACTGGCGCCCCATCGACGACCTCCCTGTCGCTGCGTCGGACTTACCGGCGGGTAGGGTAGCGGACCCGGCGCACCGCGGCGCCGAAACCGGGCAGCTCGCCGAGCCGATGGGCGCGGCGGGGACCGCGAGACGCGCGCCGGCCGACTCCGCGACAACGGTCCTCGACATCAAGGGCGCGCCGTCGTCACGCCCGGGGAAGCGGGCCGCCTGATCGTCGGCCCCCGCGCCGACCCGACCGTCCTTGCCGACAACCCTGCCACCGTCGCGGCGACGGACTTCGCGGACCTCTCCGTGCTCCTCACCGTCCTCGAGGCCGCACCACCCACCGCGACGCCGGCCTCGGAGTGTCACGACAGCGCTTCGGCGGCGGCGGTGGCCGCCTCGGCGATCAGCCTGTTGTCGTACGCGGCGTCGGCGGTGAGGCGGTTGGACAGGACGGCCAGGACGACGGGGGGCCGGCCGGGCGGCCAGAGCACGGCGATGTCGTTCCGGGTCCCGTAGGTGCTGCCGGCCCCTGTCTTGTCGCCGACCGTCCAGTCCGCGGGGACCCCGGCGCGGATCAGTTCCGCGCCGGTGACATTGGTACGCAGCCACGTGGTCAGCGCGGCGCGATCGCCGGGCCGGAGAGCGTCGCCGAGGACGAACGTACGCAGGCTCTGCGCGAGAGCGCGTGGGGTACTGGTGTCACGCGTGGCGCCGGGCGTCCACTCGTTGAGCCCGGGCTCGCGCCGTTCCATCCGGGTGACGTCGTCGCCCAGATCCGCGAGCACCGTCTGCAGCCCCTCAGGACCGCCGATCTGGTCCAAGAGCAGGTTGGCGGCGGTGTTGTCGCTGTACCGTACGGCGGCGTCGCACAGCCCGGCGAGGGTCATCCCGGTGGCGACGTGCCGTTCGGTCACGGGGGAGTGGGCGACCAGGTCGTTCGGGGAGTACGTGACCACCCGTTTCATGCCGTCCCCGGGGTGCTTGCGCAGCACGGCACCCGCGGCCAGGGCCTTGAAGGTGGAGGCGTACGGGAATCGGGCGCTGTCGTTGTACGCGATCTCACGGCCGCTGCCGGTGTCGAGGGCGTACACGCCGAGCCGTGCGCCGTACTCCCGCTCCAGCGCCCGGAACCGGGCCCGGGCCGCCGCCACGCCGTTCGGCGCGGTGGCCGACTCCCGTGGCGGCGGGGCGCTGTCGACCGGAGGACGGGTGTCGCCGCATCCGGTGAGCGGTACGAGCACGAGCGCGGCCAGTACGGCGAGAAGTCGGTGCCGGAGGCGGTGGAGCCGCATGGGAGAGGCTTTCTGATCAGGCGTCGGGCGTTCGGGCCGGGCGTCGGGCGTTCAGGCGTCGGGCGTTCGGGCCGGGCGTCGGGCGTTCGGGCGTCGGGCGTTCGGGCCGGGCGTCGGGCGTTCGGGCGTCGGGCGTTCGGGCGTCGGGCGTTCGGGCCGGGCGTCGGGCGTTCGGGCGTCGGGCGTTCGGGCCGGGCGTCGGGTGTCGGGCGTTCGGGTGTCGGGCACCCGAGTTCTCGACGGCCAGGTGAGGGATCGGACGCACGTTCCACTCTGCCACCGGGCCGTCCCGTCGCAGCGTCGCACCGTGGCGTCGGTGTGTCTCCCACCGGACGCCCGACTCCGACGTGCCGCCCGTGCCCGGGTGAACGCGCCCGCGGCGGTGTCAGTGGGACATGCGACGATCCACGGCATGATCGTCTCGCTTGAGGGCCTGTTGCCCGCTTCCGGTACGCACGTCTCGACGACCTACGCCGACTGGGTCGCCGCACACGACCCGGACGCGGAGGCGATGGCGCGTGGCCTCGTCGAGGACATGGGATCGGAGCTCAACCGGACCTGGACCAAGCCCGGTCGGTTCGTCGACACGATGGCGGCGCGGGCGCGGCGGCTGCCGCCGGCGCACCTGCCCTGGTTCTGGGACACCGTCGGTCACCGTCTGATCGGTTACGGGAGCCGGCCGGGCGCGCGCGCCTACGTGGCGGCGCGGGCGGCCGAGGCCCGGCACGGGCTCCCGGTCGATCCCGCCTACCGCCGGGCCAACGCACTGCTCTTCGCCAGGGGCGGGGCCATGCCGGCCAAGGAGTTCGGGCCCCATCAGCGGTTCCTCGCCGAGACGTCGGAGCCGGCCGACGCGCACGCCGCCCTGGACGCGTTCCTGACCGCCTGGGCGGGCTCGGCGGCGGACCTCCCGGCGGATCTCGTACGCCGGGTGCGGACGTCCGCCAAGGCGGCCGGGCACGGGAACGAGGAAGTCGCTCGCGTGGTGGGCACGATCCTGTCCGTCACCCGCAAGAAGGCCGTGCCGGACGCGCTGCTGACAGCCGCCGCCCCGGTCCTTCAGACGCATCCGCCGTCGGACACGGTCCTCGCCGGGCTCGTCGAGGTCTTTCCGGACGGGGTGACCGACGGCGGGGCGTGGCTGCGGATGCTGATCGCGAGCGGCGCGACGGAGGCGATGGAGTCCGGGCGGGTCGTACCGGAGGGCGGCCTGCCGCAGTGGGTCGGCAACTTCGTGCGCATGTACCAGTACGCGGCCCAGTCCGGCGGAGGGGTCGCGCGCCAGCCGCTGCCGGCGGAGTTCCTCGACCTGGTGGGCCGGTTGGGGCCGCGGATGCGGGCCGCGGGCGACGCGGTGACACTGCACACCACCCGTCACCACTACACGGGCTTCGACGCCGACGTGCTGGACGCCTGCCTGGCGGCCGGGGTCGCGGTCGTCGACCCGGGCCCGGAGACGCGGATGCGTTTCTGGGGCGAGCGGTCCCGGCGGGACCTCGTCGCGCTGGCCGCCGATCCGGTGTTCGGCCCCCGCCTGGAGGGAACCGTACACGCGAACCTGCTGCCCGACCGGTCCATGGCACGCCTCCGGCAGCCCGGCTCGGCGGTGACGCTCCTGCCGGGCAACGAGGGCATCGCCCACGAGGTGGCCGGGCGGGTCGGCAAGCTCGTCGACACGGTCGCGGGCGGTGGCATGGCGGGGGCCGAGGAGGCGGTGGCCGAGCTGGAGGCCCTGCTGGACCGTCCGACGGTCTCCGCGCTCGGCGGCATCGTCGACGCCCTCGCCGAGGCGGGAGGCGCGGGAGCGCTGCGGCGCTCGCTGGCGGCCGGCCTGCCGGAGGAGCTGGCCTGGCCGGCGCTGGAGTCGGTGTACGCCGAGTTCGCGGCGGAGGCCGCGGCCATGGCGGACACCGAGAGAGCCACGGACGGCGCCACGGATGCCGAAACGGGTTCCGGCGCGGGCCGCGACACGGGTTCCGGCGCGGGCCCCGGCACGGGTTCCGGCACCGGCTCCGCCTCCGGCGAGGTGGTGGACGGTCCGGCCGCGGGAGTCGCCGGAGTGACCTGCACCTGGCCGGTCCTGACGGTGTTCGGGACGGGCCGGGCGGTCGCCGTGGCCCCCGACGGGGTGCGCGGCTCCTGCCGGTTCATGGTGCCGCCGGACGCCACCGTCTTCGCCGTCCACTACGTGGGCGGATCCTTTCTGGTGAGCTGGTCGCTCAAGCCGAGCCCGTACTACTGCGACACCGCCGTCTGGGCCGACCGTCCCGAGGAGCCGTTCACTCCCGACCAGCTCAGTGGCCTCGTGCCCTTCGGTGGGAGTCTGGACGGGGCATACGGCTTCCAGTTCGAGACCGCCGACGGTGGCGGGCGCCACGGTGGCGGGCGAGCCCTGCGCCCAGGCGGCAAGGAGGGTATCGACGGCGACGAGCTTCAGCTCGGCGACGGCACCCGGATCTGGACCAACGCCGTCTTCGGCAGGCGGCCGTGGGAAGTGGTCGACCCGGCCACCGGCGAGCGGCAGGGAGCGGCGGACCTTCCCGACTTCCCGGGCCGCGCCCCCGGCACGGAGGCCGGCAGCGACCCGTCCGAGACGGGCATGTCGCTCACGAGGGAGGCTCTGCAGCTGGCGCCGCTGCCCACCGGTCTCGCCGACTCCCCGCTGGGCAGCCGGGACGGGCTGGTGGGCACCCGGGTGCTGTTCCGCACCCGGTACCGCGGCAACGCGCCCGACCACTTCCTGCTGGAGAGCGTGGACGGGCGCACCGCCCGCTTCGACATCGACCGGCCTGGCCAGGAGCCCTGGGGCCTGTGGGCGCCCCCGGAAGGGGCGGTGGAGGACGTGGTCCTCGCCGAGGCGCAGACCCGGACGGGGGTGCGTGCGTACACCGCCGACGGCAGCCTGCTGTGGGAACTGGACGGACATCACTCACCCCAGCACCGGCGGGTGCGTCCGGCCCGGCGTGCCACTCCGTCCGGAGGCGTGGCGCTGCCCCCGGCCTTCTGGTACCTCCTGCGGACCCGGGACGCGGCCGGCTCCCGCGCGTTGCGGACCGTGGGACAGCAGACGGCCGACACGCTCCTGACGGCGGCCTTCGACGGCGCGGAGGTGCTGCGTGCCGCCGTGGCCCGGGAGTTGCCGGACGTCACCGACCCGGTGTTGGCGGAGGCCGTCGCGGCGGTGGCCGAACGGGCCGTGCGGGTGGAGGAGCGGCGGCGCGCCCTGCACCGGCGCGTCAGCCTTCTCGCCGAGGCGCCGCCGGTGCTGCCGCGCCGGTCCGCACCGGACAGCGAGCTGATGCCCGGCCTGCTCGGGTTGGTCTCGGACGGTGAGCGCGACCCGTGGCGACGGAGGTCGGACGCTGCCCTCCCGGCCACTCTGAACGCGCTCGCCGCCGACGGTGCCTGCGTCGCGGGGACGATCGTGGAGGAGGTGCGGCGGCTCGCGCCGCCCGCGGCCCCGCACGACTGGTCACAACTGCTCGGCGCGATCGATGCCGTGGCCTGGCGGGCCGCGGCGGCGCCCACACCGGACACGGAGCGGGCGGCCCTGCTGGCGCTGCTCGACACCTGGGCCGACCAGCCGTTCGCCCGGGCGGGCAGCAGCTGGTGGGTCGGCCGTGTCGCCGACGCCGCGGTCCTGGACGGGCTGCGTGAAAGAGGGATCCCGGTGGTGTCCGCCGCGCTGCGCGCCGGAGGCGCGACCCTCTGGTTCGTCGCACCGGCGGACGGAAGGGGGAACGAGGCCGACGATGCGGTGCCGGCGGCGGTTCCGGAGGTACGACTCGTCCGGGTCGAGCGGGACGACGCCACCCGGCTCCGGTCCCTGATCGCGGCCGTCGAGACGCACGGACCCGTTGCGGTACCGGAGTCCGCGGCCGCGCGCTTCGCCGAACTGACGGGCGTACGCAGGGCCGTGGCCCGGCTCGTGGTGGCCGGTATCGTCGGCTGCGCCGGCCGGGACGAAGGCCGTGCGCTGGCGCGCAAGGCCCCTTACAAGGCGACCCCGAAGACGGCCGAGGCGTACGAGAGGCTTCGCGCCAGGCTCGGCGGTGTGGGCCGGCGGGCCGTCCTGGCGGCGGCCCTTCCCGAGGACCCGGCCGAGCTGTGGCAGCCGGGCGGCGTCGACGCGGCGGCGGAGCGGATGGCGGCGGTGTGGCGGGATCGGCTCGGCGTCCTGCCCGCCGTGCACGACGAGGCGGCCGACGCCCTGGAGGCCGACCTCGGCCTTGCCGAGGTGTGGGCCAGGCGCCTGGCCGGCGGCTACGAGGCCGCCGCCGACGCGACGGTGGAGGCGGCCGGCTGGGAGCTGTCGGGGATGCCGTACGGAACCGGGGTGGAGGTCCTGCCCGTACCCCCGGAAGGGCCCGGACTGCCGTACGGAACCCCGGTGGGCCTCCCGCTCGTTCAGATCGCGAGCGCGCTGGTGTGGGCGTGGACGGACCGGCCCGTCGGCGACCCGGCGGTGGCCGGGGCGACGGCCCTGTACGAACGGCTGCGGGCCGAGTTGGAGCGTCCCGAACTCCTGCTGGAGTTGCACGACGGACGCGTCAAGGACACGTCGGAGGGGATCGCCGAGCGGTTCGGGCCCGGGCGGCTGCCGGTGGCGAAGGGCCGCCGCAGGGAGGAGGGCCCCGTGGCGGTGACCGCGTACGACTCCGGGGCTCTGGTCGTGTGCGCACCCGGCGGCGGCTCCTTCCTTCGGCCCGCCTTGTGCGCCGACCCCGAGGTGTGGCGGCGGGTCCGCGAGGTCACGGACCTGACCGAGGAACTGAACCGGGTGGCACCGCTGCTGGCCGGCGGCGGGCTGGAGCGCATGATGCGGCGTGCCCACTCGGGAGCGGTGCCGGTCGGCGCGTACGAGGCGGATCCGAGGCAGTCCTGCCCGGGTCTGGTCGCGCAGGTGGCCAGGAAGCTCGGCGTAGGCCCGGACGCGGCGGCCATGTACCTCCAGGTGGCGACACTGGCCGCACCCACCGACCGCAACGTGCGACGGTGGAACGGTTGGCCGACCAAGCGTCACGCGGAGGTCCGCGCGGAGCTGGTTGCCACGGGCGCCGTCGTGGAGGCCAAGCGCGCGAGGGCGGGCAGGACGGTGTTCCTGCCGGGGGAGTGGACCGAGCTGAAGGCCCCTCACCTGCCTCTGGAGACGGCGAAGCTGGCGATGTACAAGGCACGCCCACGGTGGGGCAACACGGTCCAGGCCCCGTTCGGCCGGCTCCTGCCGCCGGCACCCCTGCACGAGATGTTCGCGGCGACCTGGGAGCAGCTGGTCCGAGCGGGCGACTAGCGGATGTCCGGCCATGATCCGCCGGACATGCCTGGGCCGGCTGCCACACGCCGACCGACCGCAGGAGAGCGGTCACGCACGTCCCCGTACCGTACGGCGAGGCCCAGGGCGGCACCCCGGGCCTCGATGGCCGCAGGGTTCGCCGCGAACGCGGCGCACGAGCTGCGGACCGCGCTGGCCGTTCAGCGGGCCGCGGCCGAGATCGGGCTCGCGGGTGAGCCGGAGCCGCAGCAGGTCGCACGGATCCGGGCGAAACTGATCGAGGCCGCCGACGACAGCGAACGGACCATCGACGGGCTCCTGTTGCTCGCCTCCTGCGATCAAGGCCTTCGGGAGCGACGGCCGGTGGCTGTCCACGAGGTCGCGCGCAGGGCGGCGGAGGCGCTGGAGGCCGAGGAGCGCGGCGTGACCGTCGAGGTCGACGCCCGCCCCTGACGCTTCCGGGAGACACGGTCCTGCTGGACCGGCTGCTCCACAACCTCGTCGCGAACGCGGTACGCCACAACGTGCCGGGCGGCCGCGTCCGGGTCCGTACGGGACCGGAGGGCATCGAGGTGGAGAACACCGGCCCCGGCGGTACCTCCCGACGTGGTCCCGTTGCTCTTCGAACCCTTCCGCCGCCTGACCGAACGCACCCACGCCCCGGGCGAGGGTGCGGGCCTCGGCCTCTCGATCGTCGACTCGATCGCCCGCGCCCACGGCGCGACGGTCGAGGCGTCGGCCAACACGGAGGGCGGCGGCCTCACGGTCCGGGTACGTTTCGCGTCGCCGGCCGGGCGTGGTTCCAGCCGGTGAGTTCGGCGGGGCGGTTGGTGATGATGCCGTCGACGCCGTACTGCTCGTACCTGCTCCACCTGTCGGCCGTGTCCACCGTCCACACCCACGTCGCGACGCCCGCCCGGTGCAGGTCGGCGACGATCCCGGGCCGGGTCTCCAGCGCCGATCCGCTGGGGTTGTACGAGGCGAGGCGGAGCTCCTCGGAGACGGCCACCGGGTCGGGGTCCAGGGTGCTGCGGAGGAGGGCCAGGGGGAGCCCGGGGGCCAGCTCGTGGACCCAGCGCAGATGCCGGGGCTCGAAGCTCTGGACGAGGACCCGGCCCGTCATCCGCTCTGCCTCGACGACGTCGACGACGGCCGCGACCTGCTGGAGGGTGTCGGCCCGCTTGATCTCGAGAAGCAGGTTCCCGCCGCGGCTCCGAAGGTCGGCCAGCTGGGTGGCGAGGGTGGGGACGCGGACACCGGTGAAGACCGGGGCGAACCAGGATCCGGCGTCGAGCCGGTCGAGTTCGGCCGACCTCAGCGTGGTGACGTCCCCGCTGCCGTTCGTCGTACGGTCCACGGTCGCGTCGTGCATCAGGTAGGGCACGCCGTCCCGGCTCAACTGGACGTCGTTCTCGATGTAGTCGGCCCCGGAGCGCCGTCCGACCTCCTGGGCGATCATCGTGTTCTCCGGCGCGAGCGACGACGCCCCGCGATGGGCGACGACCGTCATCGGCGCCCCCGCCGCACGGACGAACGGAGAGGCGACGGAGCCGAAGTCCTCGCGGACGACGACGTCCGCCGGCTCCGGGGGACGCGTACCGGTGGCGGTGGCACCGGTGAGACAGAGCAGGGTCACGGCTGTGGCCGTGACCAGGGCGGTGCGGAGGTGTGCCGGACGCATGCAGGGAGGCTAGTACGGCGTGCGTTCCCGTACGGCGGTCACCACACCGGAGCACCCCCCCCCGCCACGCCGTCGGCGTACGCACGGGACCGGACGGCTGCCGGGCGCTCACCCTGCCGTGGTGAGGCAGAAGGGATGCCCGGCCCGGGTCGACGAGAAGGCGCCGCCGTTCGTTCGGCCGGTACTCCGGCCTGGTCGCGCCCAACGGATCAGACGACGCTCCGCCCCGTCGAGATCACCGACGGTGAAATCCAGATGGAGCTGCCGGGGCACGTCCTGGCCGGGCCACACGGGCGCCCGGTGGCCGTGTGGCCCGCTGACACCCGATCAGCAGTCCGTCCGCCCCCATGACACCGGCGAAGTCGTCGTGGGACGTGGGGTGAAGACCGGGACCGGTGGCCTGCCGGTCGAAGGCGGCGAGCGCCAGGGGGTCGGCGCAGTCGAGCGTGACGGCCGAGAACCTCATCAGCGGGGACACGGATTCGGCCGTGACGCAGAATGGGCTGCCGAAGCCACAGCCACCGGACAGCGGGAGTCGCCGAAGTGCGTGTGTTGTTGTCGACGTACGGGGCGCGGGGGAGCGTCGAGCCGATGGTGGGACTCGCGGTCCGGCTGCAGGAGTCGGGAGCGGAGGTACGCGTATGCGCGCCGCCGGACGGGGAGTTCGCGCGGCTGCTGGCCGGCGTCGGGGTGTCCCTGATCCCGGTGGGCCGGCCCGTGCGCCAGGTGGTGACCTCGGTGGAGCCGGGGTCGGCGGTGGGGCTGGCGGAGCGTGCGGCCGAGTTGATCGCCGCGCAGTTCGGCGCGGTCGCCGCGGCGGCCGAGGGCTGTGACGCGCTGGTGGCGAGCGGCCCGTTGCCGGTCACGGCGGGCGCGCGGTCGGTGGCCGAGAAGCTGGGCGTTCGCTACGTACACGTGAGCCACCAGCCGGTCGTCCTCCCGTCGCCGCACCAGCGGCCGCCCGCCCGCCGGGGCCGGCCGTTGCCACCGGGGGTGACCGACAACCGGGCCCTGTGGGACGAGGACGCCCGGAACGCCAACGAGATGTTCGGCGACACGATCGACACGCACCGTGCGGCGATCGGCCTGCCGCCGGTGGACAACGTCCGCGACTACGCCTTCACCGCCCATCCGTGGCTGGCGACGGATCCGGCCCTGAGCCCGTGGCGGCCGACGGACCTCGACGTCGTCCAGACCGGCGCCTGGCTCCGGCCCGACGAGCGCCCGCTTCCACCCGAGCTGGTGGCGTTCCTGGACGCCGGGACACGACCGGTGTTCGTCGGCTTCGGCAGCACGCCCGTCGGCGCCCCCGAGGATGTCGCCCGGGCGGCTGTCGAGGCGATCCGGGCGCAGGGCCGTCGCGCGGTCGTGTCGCAGGGCTGGGCCGGCCTGCCATTGATCGACGACGAGGACGACTGCTTCGCCGTCGGTGAGGTCAACCACCAGGCTCTCTTCGCCCGGACGGCCGCGGTCGTGCACCACGGCAGCGCGGGCACCACGACGACGGCCGCCCTGGCGGGGGCGCCTCAGGTGGTCGTACCGCAGGGCGCGGACCATCCGTACTGGGCGGGCCGGGTGTCCGAGCTGGGCATCGGCGTGGCGCACGACGGCCCGACTCCGACCGCCGCATCCCTGTCGGCCGCGCTGAAGACCGCTCTGACTCCCGGGATGCGCGTACGAGCGGAGGCCGTGGCCGGCACGGTCCGCACCGACGGGGCGGCGGTGGCCGCGGGGCTGCTGCTCGACGGTGCCGGCCCGCTCGCCTCCTGCCCGTGCTGCTGCCGGCGAACTCTCTGACCTGGCGGAACAGGGCAATGTCCGTCGGCCCGCCACCGGTCTTCCACCGGCCGGGCGGCCGGCGGAGGACCGGTGCGTGATCTGGCGGACGTCGTTCAGGCGATCGCCCGGGACCAGGTCGCGGATGCTGTCGAGGGCCGCTTCGGTGTGGGCGCGGGCCAGGAGGAACGCGCCGTCGTCGCGTCGCCGACGCGCCCCCGCGCACCTGCTCGGAGCGGTCGACGCACGCGGTGCCGCCGCCCACAGGATTCGCTCATGTGTGCGAATGTTCGTCTACGCTGGACCCATGACCGCACCACGACCGCAGATGCCCGGCCTGCAGGGCTCGCTCTTCGACCAGGGCGCCGACATCCGGCCCGGCCCGCTGGACGGGGTCCGGCGGACCGCTCTCGACGGCGGTGCCTGGGTCGACCACCTCCCCGGCTGGTTCCTCGGGGCCGACGCGCTCTTCGAGGTGCTGGCCGCGGACGTCCCGTGGCAGGCCGAGGAGCGCAAGATGTACGACACCGTGGTCGCCGTCCCCCGTCTCCTCGCCTACTACCGCGAGGGCAGCCCCCTCCCGCACCCCGCTCTCGTCGAAGCCCGGGAGACGCTGAGCGCCCACTACGCCTCCGAGCTCGGTGAGCCCTTCGTGACCGCCGGCCTCTGTCTGTACCGCGACGGCCGTGACAGCGTCGCCTGGCACGGCGACCGCACGGGACGCTCCGCCACCCACGACACCATGGTCGCGATCCTCTCCCTCGGAGACCCCCGCGACCTCGCCCTCCGCCCCCGCGGCGGCGGGCCCGTGGCCCTCCGGCTCCCTCTCGGCCACGGCGATCTCGTGGTCATGGGCGGCTCGTGCCAGCGCACCTGGGAACACGCGGTCCCCAAGACGAGCCGCGCCGTCGGGCCCCGCATCAGCGTTCAGTTCCGCCCCCGGGGAGTGGGCTGACACGCGCGCGGCGGCGCACGGCGACCGCCGACGTCCGGCCTGTCACCGGAACCGCATACCATGACCGCTCATGAGCGCGAGCGAGGACCGAAGACCCCTGGTCGACGGGCGTTTCCACCTGATCTCCCGGCTGGGCAGCGGCGGTATGGGCACCGTCTGGCGAGCACGCGACATCGCATTGGAGCGCGATGTCGCCCTCAAGGAGGTACGTCCGCCCGACCCTGCCATCGAGGAGGCGAACCCCGGCCTCGCCGCGCAGATGCGGGAGCGGGCCGTCCGCGAGGCACGGGCGCTGGCGCGGCTCTCGAATCCGCACGTCGTGACGATCCACCACATCGTCGAGCCCCAGGACGGCTCGCACCCCTGGATCGTCATGGAACTCGTCGAGGGATGCTCGGTGTACGACCGTCTCACCGAGGGACCCATGTCCGTGCCCGAGGTCCTCACCCTCGGGCGGCAGGTCCTCTCCGCCCTGCGCGCCGCCCACTCCGCCGGCATCCAGCACCGCGACGTGAAACCCGCCAACGTGCTGCTCCGCCCCGACGGCAGCGCCGTCCTCACCGACTTCGGCATCGCCGTGCTCAGTGAGGCGACGTCACGGCTCACCTCCACGGGTGACCTGATCGGCTCGCCCGAGTTCATCGCCCCCGAGCGGGTACGCGGCGAGGAGGGCAACCCGGCCTCCGACCTGTGGTCGCTCGGCATGCTCCTGTACGTCGCGGCAGAGGGCCACCACCCGCTGCGCCGGGCCACCAGCCTCGCGACCGTGGTCGCCGTACTCGACGACCCGATCCCCGCACCGGTGAGGTCCGGCGCGCTGGCCCCCGTACTCGCCCGGCTCCTCGTACGCGACCCGTCCGCGCGGCCCGACGCGGCGCAGCTGGAACAGCTGCTGACCGACGCGGCCGCACGGCAGACCGGTGGCGCCCAGGCCCCCGCGGAAGCGGCCCCCGGCGTGTTCGGCCCGCCGCACGCCCACCCCGCCTACGCCTCCCCGCCGAACGCGTCGCAGCCCTGGCACGCCCCCACCGTCCCCTCCCACGTCTCGTCCGGCACCCCCGCCCCGTCCTACCCGGCCCCGCCCTACGCCTCCCCGGCTCTCGGCGGAACGTTCGGCGCGCCCCTGAGGCCCGGTCAGCAGCCCTCTGCCGGCACCGGCCCGCGCCGGAGGGCCGCCGTGCTCGCCGCCTCCCTCGTGCTGGCAGGAGCCGTGGTCGTCGTGGGTGTAGTGAAGATACTCCCGGACGGGGGCGCGGACGACGGGGCCAAGGGCGGCTCGACTCCGACGAACGCGGGGCGCACGCCCGGCAAGGATTCGTCGACGGGTGCGGGGAACGGCGGCGGTACGCAGCCCGGTTCCACCGCGCCCAGCGCCGTCGCACCGCGCGGCACACTCCTCACGACGGCCAATGTCCGTACCGTCATCGAGGCGCTCCGCAAGGCCAGCGGCTCCGCCACGATGAAGGAACTGGCGATCTACGAGGGCTACGCCCTGGCCTCCATCCCGACCGGGCCCGGCGCGAAGACCTACGACGCGTACGAGTACCGCGACGGGGTCGCCCGGAAGACCGGCCCCGGTGGAACCATCGATGCCGACGCCGCCGACGAGCAGCCGTTCGACGTCGCAGCCATGGCCTGGGACGACCTCCCCGCGCTGATGAAGCGCGGCGAGAAGGAACTGAAGGTCGACAACCCGAACATGCGCTATGTCATCGTCGATCGCTGGACCTTCAACGAGGACCGCCCGACGCTGCGCTTCTATCTCATCAACGAGTACAGCGCGGTGGGGTACCTCGCCGCCGACACCGGCGGAAAGGTCGTGTCGAGCCACCCGGCCTCCTGAGCCGACGGGCGCCGGCCCGTGTCCCACGGGTCGGCGCACGGCAGCGAGATCCGCTCTCGGCGGAGTGTTCGACTCCGCCCCCGTACGTGGCGTTCGCCGAGAACATCGGCCTGGTCGGGCGGCACACCGCCTCGCTCGCGTGCTCGTCGCCGCGCCCGAGCGCACGGTGGCCCAGGCGGCCCGCGCCCTGCACCAGGAGTACGTCCGGTTCGACGAGTGTTCCATGGGCCGCCTCGTCGCCCGCAACGACGGCGCCCGGCTCAGGGAGCTCGCCACGGAGCGCGCGGACCGGCTGCACGACCTGTCGGACGGGTTCCTCCACCTCGTCGACCACCATGCCGAGCCGCCGAGGTGAGCGGCCACCGCGCGACGCGATGGCGGGCGGCGTCGCTCAGCCGATGCGGGTGCCCGTTCCACTGACCCGCACCCGGGCCTCGCCTTCGCGCAGTTCCACCGTCAGCAGGCTCGGGCGGCCCATGTCGGCGCCCTGGTGGAGGGTGAGGACCGACGCCCCGTGGACCAGACCGAGTTCGCGGGCGTACGCCCCGAAGGCACCGGCCGCCGCGCCCGTCGCCGGGTCCTCCACGACGCCGCCGACCGGGAACGGGTCGCGCACGTGGAAGACGGTCCCGGACTCGCGCCACACCAGCTGCACGGTGGTCAGGTCGAGCCGATGCATGAGCGCTTCCAGCCTCGGGAAGTCGTACGCGAGGTCGGCGAGCCGCTCGCGGGTCGCCGCGCCGACGACGAGATGACGGGCGCCCGCGAAGGCGATCCGCGCGGGCAGTTCGGGGTCGAGGTCGGCGGCGGGCCAGTCCAGGGCGGCGAGCGCCTCGACGAGGTCCGCGTCGCCGATCGCCTCGACGTGCGGTTCAACGGTGGTGAGCGTGGCCCGGATGACACCTGCGTCTCTGGTCACGCTCACCGGCACGGTCCCCGCCCGCGTGGCGAACACCAGCTCGCCCGAGCCGAACCGCTCGCCGAGGGCGACGGCGGTCGCCACCGTGGCGTGACCGCAGAACGGGACCTCGGCCTTGGGGCTGAAGTACCGGATCGTGAAGGCCCGCCCGCTCGCGCCGCCGAGGTCCGCGGGCGGGGCGGTCAGGAACGCCGACTCGCTGTAGCCGAGATCCGCGGCGATGGCGAGCATGGCGCTGTCGTCGAGCCCGCCCGCGTCCAGGACGACGCCGGCGGGGTTGCCGCCTTCCGGGTCGGTGGAGAACGCGGTGTAGCGCAGGACTGTCTGTTGTGTCGTCATGATCGACACAACTCCGCGACCTGGCCGGCTGTTCCCGTCGTGATCGACCGGAATCGGACCGCTGCCGCCCGACCGCCAGGCCTCTGCCCCGGCCGCCCGACCGCCAGGCCTCTGCCCCGGCCGCCCGACCGCCAGGCCTCTGCCCCGGCCGCCCCTCCGCCCGCGCGCTCGGCTCGGCTCGGCCCGGCGAGGTCTTGCCGCCGAGCCGAGCGCCCGCCCGTCCGGGCGTCCCGAGGTCAGGCCGTCCGGGCCAGCGCGCCGAGCGCCGCCGTCTCGGCCGTGTCACGGTCCTCGGCGACGAGCCCGATGCGGGTGCGGCGGTCGAGGAGGTCGGAGACGTCCAGCGCGCCTTCGTGGCGGACCGCCCAGAGCAGTTCGGCGCACGTGACCGGATGGCCCGGAACGACGGGCCGGGCGAGGTCCGGGTTCTCGACACCGAGTTCGTGCACGGCCGTCGCCTCGGTGCCGTAGCGGCGTACGAGGCGCGCGGGCACGTCGAGCTGGGCGAGGGTCCGCGGCCGGGCGGCGCCGACGAGCGGCGTGGACGCGGTGCGGCAGGGGCCGGCGGTGAGACCGCGGGCGGCCACGGCGGCGTCGACGGCGTCCTGCGCCATGCGCCGGTACGTGGTGAGCTTGCCGCCGACCACCGTGACGATCCCGTCGGGCGAGGTGAGCACCGCGTGTCTCCGTGAGATGTCCGCGGTGCGGCCGCCCTCCCCGCGGGTGTCGAGGAGGGGCCGCAGACCGGCGAAGGCCCCCACCACGTCCGCGCGTCGGACGCTGACGTCGAGGGCGGAGCCGAGGACGTCGAGAAGGAAGCCGATGTCGGTCTCGGGCACCTGCGGCACGTCGGGCACGTCACCGTCGACGGGTTCGTCGGTGAGCCCGACGTACACCCGGCCGTCCTGCTGGGGGAGGACGAGGACGAAGCGGTTGGTCTCGCCCGGGATCGGGATGTGCAGGCCTGCCGAGAGCCGGCCGAGGTCCACGTCGCGCAGGACGAGGTGGGTCCCGCGGGAGGGGCGCAGTCGTACGTCCTCGGCGAGGCCGCCCGCCCACACACCGGTCGCGTTGACGACGACGCGGGCGCGGACGCGCAGCTCCTGGCCGGTCGTCTCGTCCCGTACCCGCGCGCCGTCGCCGGTGAGTTCGAGGGCGCGGGTCCGGGTGAGGACCCGGGCGCCGTGCGCGGCCGCCGTGCGGGCGATCGCGGTGACCAGCCGGGCGTCGTCGGTGAGCTGACCGTCCCAGGAGAGCAGTCCGCCGCGCAGTCCCGTGGGGCGCAGGGCCGGGGCGAGGTGGCGCGTCTCGACGGCGGAGAGGGTGCGCGGCGCCGGCAGCGTGGTGCGTGCCGTACGGGCGGAGGCGCGCAGCAGGTCGCCGGCGAAGAACCCGGCGCGGGCGAGGGCCGCCTGACCGCGGCTGACGAGCGGGGTGAGGGGCAGGACGAAAGGCTGGGCGCGGACCAGGTGGGGGGCGGTCCGCTCCATCAGGATGCCGCGTTCGACGGCGCTCTCGTGGGCGACGTCGAGCTGTCCGCTCGCGAGGTAGCGCAGTCCGCCGTGGATCAGCTTCGAGCTCCAGCGGGACGTGCCGAACGCGAGGTCGTGGGCGTCGATCGCGGCGACGGAGAGCCCGCGCGTCGCCGCGTCGAGCGCGGCTCCGGCGCCGGTGGCACCGAGTCCCACGACCAGGACGTCGACCGGGGCGCCGTCGGCGAGTTCGGCGAGCTCACGGCCCCGGCGCTCCGCGTCGAGTGACGAGCCGGGCAGGGACGGGCTGCTCAGGGAGTTCATGGGGTGAGGGTCCTCTCCAGCAGGGTGCGCAGCTCGTCGAGGAAGGCGGCTTCGCTCAGTTCGGGATCGCTCTCGTCGGTCATGGTGCGCAGCGAGAGCGTGAAGGACTGCACGACGAGCAGCAGGGACCTCGCCTGCAGGTCCGCGGGGGCACGGCGCACGGACCCGTCCGCGTGGCCCTCGCCGAGCGCCGTGACGAGGAGACGGAGGAAGGCCTCCTGGCTCGCGCCCCGGCGGTCGAGGATGTAGGGCAGCAGCAGCTCGGGGTCCACGTCGAGGATCTTGTGGAAGAGCGGGTGGGCGCGGAACGCGGCGGCGCCCGCGACGAGCCCGTCCACCATCCGCGACCGCACGGGACGGTCGTCGTCCGTGACCGGCATGGCCCCGGCGGCGACGGCGATCCACTCACGGGTCATCAGGTCGCCGACGAGGCTGCGGACGTCGGGCCATCGTCGGTACAGCGTCATCCGGGACACGCCCGCGCGCCGGGCGACGTCGGTCAGGGTCGTGCGCCGCACGCCGACGGCGAGCACGCAGTCACGTGCGGCGTCCAGTACGGGATCCGCGTCCGAGTGGTTGTGACGAATGGGCGTCATCTGTCACAGTGTAATGCCAGTACGGGCCGAGCGGCAGCACCGTCCGTGAATCAGACCGAGAGGAACGTCTCGAAATGGACATGTTGTGGAGTGGCTGGGGCGACCCGGCCAAGGCGGCCCCCCTGCCCGACGCGGTGACCGGCCTGCTGCGCGACCTGCTCGGCGTCACCCCCCGCGAAAGCGGCCCGTCGACCCTCGACGAGATTCGACTCCCCGCCCCGGCGTTGACCGACGAGGCGCGCACCGCGCTGCGGTCGGCCCTCGCGGCCGAGGACGCGCTGTGCGACGACGCCGAGAGCCGGATCCGGCACACCCGCGGCAAGTCCACCCCCGACCTGCTCCGCATCCGCGCGGGCGAGGTCGAGGACATCCCGGCCGCCGTGGTCCTCCCGGCCGACCACGACGAGGTGCTGGCCGTGCTGCGCGCCTGCGCCGCCCACGGCCTCTCCGTCGTCCCCTTCGGCGGCGGCACCTCCGTCGTCGGCGGCCTCGCGCCCGAGACGAAGCGGTCGTTCGTCGCCCTCGACCTGCGCCGCCTGGACCGGCTGCTGGCCGTCGACGAGGTGTCCCGTACCGCGACGCTCCAGCCGGGCCTGCGCGGACCCCGGGTGGAGGCGCTGCTGAACGAGCGGGGCTGGACCCTCGGCCACTTCCCCCAGTCCTTCGAGTGGGCGTCCGTCGGCGGCTTCGCCGCGGCCCGGTCCAGCGGCCAGGCCTCCGCCGGGTACGGACGCTTCGACGAGATGGTCCTCGCCCTCACCGTCGCCACCCCCGAGGGCACGCTCGAGACCGGACGGGCCCCGCGCTCGGCCGCCGGCCCCGACCTGCGCCAGCTGATCCTCGGCTCCGAAGGCGCCCTCGGAGTCATCACGGCCGTGACCGTGCGGATCCGTCCCCTGCCGCAGAAGCGTGTCTACGAGGGCTGGCGCTTCGCCTCCTTCGAGGCCGGGACCGCCGCCCTGCGCCGGCTCGCACAGGACGGCCCGCGTCCCACCGTGCTGCGGCTCTCGGACGAGACCGAGACCTTCGTCGGACTCGCGCAGCCGGACGCGATCGGCGCCGCCGACACCCCGCCCAGCTCCGGCTGCATGGCGATCACCGGCTACGAGGGCACCGAGGAGGAGACGACGGCCCGCCGCGCCGCCGCCCGCGAGATCCTGCTGGCCTGCGGCGGCGAGTACGTCGGCGAGGAACCGGGCGACCGGTGGGAGCACGGCCGCTACAACGCGCCGTACCTGCGCGACGCCCTGCTCGACGCCGGCGCCTTCGCCGAGACGCTGGAGACCGCCGGCTTCTGGTCCACGCTGCCCCAGCTGTACACGGCGGTACGTGACGCACTGACCAGCTCCCTCACCGAGGCCGGCACGCCCCCGCTCGTCATGTGCCACATCTCGCACACCTACGAGAACGGCGCCTCGCTGTACTTCACCGTCGTCTCGGCGCAGGGAGAGGACGCGGTCGCCCACTGGGCCCCCGTGAAGCGGGCGGCCAACGACGCGATCCTCGCGGCGGGCGGCACCATCAGCCACCACCACGGCGTCGGCACCGACCACCGCGACTGGTACGCCCGCGAGATCGGCCCGTTGGGAGTGCGCATGCTGCAGGCGGTCAAGGCGGAGGTCGACCCGTCGGGCGTGCTCAGCCCCGGGGTGCTCATCCCCGTCCGCTGACCGTCCCGTCGACCGACCCTTCTCCCGTCCGGAGGCCTGATCCATGCGACAGTTCACCGCCGTCGTCAACCCCACCGCAGGGGGATCCAGCGGGACAGCGGCCCTGCTCCCGCTGGCCCGGCTGCTGCGCGAAGCGGGCGCGCGGCTCGACACCGTCTACAGCCGCAGCCTGGAACACGCGCAGGAACTCGCCCGCCGGGCGGGAGCACAGGGCCAGGTCGTGCTCGCGGTGGGCGGCGACGGGATGGCCGGCTGCGTCGGTGGCGCACTCAGCGGTACGGACACGGTGTTCGGCCTGGTCCCCGCGGGCCGCGGCAACGACTTCGCCCGCGCGCTGGGGCTTCCCACCGATGCCCCGGGGCTCGCGCGGGTGCTGCTCGACGGCGTACCGCGCGCGGTCGACACGATCGAGGTCGAGTCCGCGGCGCACGCCCGGATCTCCGTCCTCGGCAGCGTGTACGCCGGCGTCGACGCGGTCGCCAACAGCCACGCCAACGCCTCGCGTCTGCTGCGCGGTGCCGCGTCGTACTACGCGGGCGGCCTGCGGGCCGTGCTCGCGTGGAGAACGGCCACCTACCGGATCACCGTCGACGGGGTGCCGCACGAACGATCCGGCTACACCGTGGTCGCGGCGAACTCCGGCTTCTACGGCTTCGGCCGGAACGTCGCTCCGGGCGCCAGCGTCGACGACGGGCTGCTGGACGTCGTGGTGATCGGTGACGCGCCCAAGCGCCACTTCTTCGCGACGATGAACGAGCTCAAGACGGGGGCGCACGTGAACCGCCCCCAGGTGGAGATCCTGCGCGGCAAGGAGATCCGCATCGAGGCGGACCGCCCGCTCCCGTACGGCGCCGACGGCGAGGTCGACGCGACCCTGCCGGTGACGGTGCGGGTGCAGCCGGGGGCGCTCAACGTCCTGGTCTGACCCCTCTTCACCCTTCTGACCCC
>NZ_JBHUYJ010000063.1:14917-21246 GCF_042668715.1 Streptomyces sp. NPDC057271 | reverse complement strand
CCCGCGGCCGGGACGCGGTACCCCGTTCCCTTCGTACGACCACGAGCCGCCCGCCCACACAGCGGGCGGCCGTTTTCGTGTCGCCGGTCGCCGACCCCGCGACGAACGACGGCAAACCCGCAGGTTAGAGTCGTGGACGGTCGCGCCGCCGCACCAGGGCGATGCGCAGGGCCGGGCCGGCTGTCGATCACAGAGCCCCAGGACATCCTCGCGTCCGTCGTACCGCCACCGCCCCGTCCGGCCATCGGCCGCCTGCCACGGAAACAGCACCAGATGACTACCGACGCCCCCTCGCGTCCCCAGCCCACCCGAGCCACCGCCGACGTTCCCCGCCCCGCCCGGTTCACCGGCCGCGCGCCGGCCAGGCCCACGCCGGTGGCCGCGTTCCACAGCGTGAGCGCGGCGACAGCCGTTCTGCTGACACTGGTCGCGATCGGCGCGGTCATCCACGAACCGGTACTGATACCTCCGCTGGCCGCCAGCGCCGCTCTGGTGCACGCCGCGCCGACACTGCCCCTGGCCCAGCCCCGCAGCGTCGTCATCGGCCACCTCCTCGGCGCCGCCACGGGATACGCCGCCCTGGCCGTCGGAGGCGGCAACGCGTGGACCGCGGCCGTCGCCGCCGGCCTCACGCTGGCGCTGACCACCTTCGCGCGTACACCGCACTCAGCCGCCTGCGCGACGGCCGTCGTCATCGTGCTCCAGACGCCCGCACCCGCCCGCTTCGTCCCCCTCCTCTTCGGCTCGACCGTCCTTCTCGTGCTGACCGGGTACGCCGGCTCCCGCATCCGCCGCACCTCACCGAGGTACCCCGCCTACTGGTGGTGATCAACCCCCCGGTCCGCCGCAGGGCTCAGGCCCAGTTCTGGGAGTAGTACTCCTGGTAGTTGCGCCGCCCCTGCCTGGCCTCGATCCAGCGGCTGATCAACAGCAGGACGAGGCTCACCGCGACCACCCCGAGGCCCGGCGCCACACCGCCGAGGGGCCCGAAGTCGTCCGCGATCCCGGAGACGACGCCCGCACCCGATCCGTCCTCGGTGCCGTCCGCCCCCGGCGGCGCTCCGGGCGGAGCTGCCTGGGCGTCCGCCGACGACGTGGGGCGCGGTGAGGGGGAGTCCGTGGTGGAGTCGTCGGAGGGGACGTCGGGCGTGGGGGAGGAGGGCAGGCCGGGACTCGGCTGCCGGCCGGGGTCCGCGGTGGGGCCGACCAGCCGCACCCCGAGCGTCTGCATCGCCGTCACCGCGGGCTGGAAGTAGGTGATGCCGCCCCGCGCGCAGTTGCCGTTGCCGCCGGAGGTCACGCCGAGGGCGAGCCCCCGGGAGAACAGGGGGCCGCCGCTGTCGCCGCGTTCCGCGCAGACCGTGGTCTCGATCAGCCCGGTGACGGTGCCCTCGGGGTAGTTGACGGTCGCGTCGAGGGCGGTGATCCGGCCGGTGCGCAGCCCGGTGGTGCTGCCGCTGCGGAAGACCTGCTGGCCGACGACCGGCTCGGCCGCGCCGATGATCCGTACGCTCCGCCGCCCGTCGAGCGTCACCATGTCGGCGCCGTCGAGCGACGCGCCGTCCTCGTACCGTACGAGGGCGAAGTCACCGCCCGGGAAGTCGGCGGTGACGGTGGTGCCGAGTGGGCGGGAGTCGTCCGGGTTCCGGAACCATGTCGTGCCGGTGCCGCCGCAGTGTCCGGCGGTCAGGATGTACACGTCACGGCCGTCGGTGACGTTGAAGCCGGCCGAGCACCGGCCGCCGTCCGTGAAGATGGGGGCCGCCGCGCTCACCCGGGTGGTGAACCTGCCCTCCGTACGTTCCATCCGCACGACGTCCCCGATGCTCCCGGCCACCCCGGAAAGGCGCGCCCAGTCGCCGGCGGAGACGGTGCTGTCGGCCCGGACGACGATCCGGTTGGAGGAGTAGTCCGTCACCCATGCGGTGCCCGGGACCCGAGGCTGCGCCGCGAGGGTCTCGGTCGCGGCGCGGAGGCGGTCCATGCTGTAGCGGACCATCTTCGGCGCGACGCCCACCCGCCTGGCCTCGGCGGCCGCGGCGGCGTCGGTCACCCCGACGACCGCCCGGCCGTCCGTGCCGGTCCAGCTGCCGGCGGTGCGGGTGTCGCCGAGCCGGGTGACGACCTCCGCCGCCGATCGAGCCTGGTCACCTCCCGCCCTGAGTGTCCCGACCGTGCCCGTGCCCGCTCCTGACGGTTCGCCGGCCACCGCGTGCGTGACCATCAACGAACCGCAGACCAGCCCGCCTGCGGCGGCGAGCCGCATCACCCGCCTCACGCCCCGTCGTGCGTGCTTCATCCCGCTCCTTCGTCGTGCCGCCGCGCCGCTTCGACCAGTACGGCCCCGCCGACCGGGACCCGACCGTCTGTACGCGCGGGAGGCGGCGCGTGTTCAGGCGAGCCGCATCTGCCTTTCCTGGAACCGGAGTTCGACGCGGTTCGGGGACCAAGGCCCGGTCGGGGCGTGGCCTGCGATGTGACACGTACTCAGCCGTGGGGCCGAGGGCCTGAGCGCGGATGAGTACGGGCGCTCAGGCCCACGGCGGGGTCGCGGTCCGACGATGGGGCCCGCACCCCGCGATCGTCAGTCAGGAAGGCCCCGCATGCTCAGTCGCCTCGCCTCCGCAGTCGTTCCCGTCCTGGGAAGGCTGGCCGTCACGACCGACGTCCCGCGGGTGCCCGAGGGCGGCGCCGTGATCGTCGCCAACCACACCAGCCTCGCCGACCCTCTCGTGGTCCTCGCGGCCCTGCGCCGTATGGGCATCGAGCCCGTCGTGCTCTGCGCGGCCGGCCTCTGGCGCGTCCCGCTGCTGGGTCGCGCCCTGACCCGCGAGGGATACGTGCCGGTGCGCCGGGGGACCGCCCGGGCCGCCGAGGCCCTGACCGGAGCGGAGGCCGCCCTGCGCGCCGGACGCTACGTCCTGGTCTACGGCGAGGGCTGCATCCCGGACCGCCCGGACTCGGCGGACGCGCCGCCGCAGGCCTTCCGCAGCGGGCCCGCCCGGCTGGCGGCGGCCGCCGGGGTACCGCTGGTCCCACTCGGCCAGGCCGGTGCCCGCCGCATCACCTCGGGCGGCGCCATCAAGCAGCTCGCCGGACTGCTGACCGCGCCGCTGCGCCGGCCCCGCCTGCACGTCCACATCGGGGCGCCCCCGCGGTTGCCCGCAGACACGGCCTCCGCGACCCACGCGGCCCGGCAGTCCGTGACGCATGCGTGGCGCACGGCCGCACACCGGTGCGCGGCCGGCGGCTCACGACGACTCCGCCGAGGGCGGGCCGGCACGGTCGGCGCGCGAGACGACTCGGCGGCGCACGGCGCTACTCGGCACCGTGCATGACCGGCCATACTCGGGGCGGCGGCAGGAGTGACGGTGGAGAGGCCGCGGCAGAGCGGCGAGGAGACGAGCCCGGTGCACGAGCTGTTCACCCTCGGCACGCTGCTCCCCGCCGAGCCGAGGCGGCCGGTACTGCGCCGCTTTCACGGTCCCAGGCTGCAGGTGGTGGCCGAGGACGGCACGGTCCTGGCACACCTGCACGAGCACGGAGCTCTCGCGTACGTCCTCCAGGACTTCGCAGGCCGGTCCCTGCCGGCCTCGACCTCGTCTCCAAGGGGGCACTCGCCAGGCCCCACTTCCGGCTGACCGAGGGCGACGGCCGGCCCATCGGTGGGGCCACGCGCCGGGCCGGGTCAACCACACGCGTCTGCTCGACGTACGCGCCGGGAACGGCGCCATGCGGCTCACCCGTACGGCTGTGATAAGCAGGAACCGGCTCAGCCGGGACCATCTCGACCGCGCGGTGGGCCGGGTGACGGTCTCGACGTGGCGATCGACGGACGGTCTTCAGCGGTACCACGTCGAACCGGACCCACGAGCCCAGAGCGAGCAGCGGCGGCTCCGCTGCTCCGGGATCACCCGGTCCTCGTCCGGCGGCTGCTCCGACTGGAACAACCCCACCCGCACCTCCTTCGAACCGCGCAACCTCGCCACCACCCAAGGCGCCCGTACCCTCAGTACCTGGTTCTGAAGGCTCTCCGATCTTGAATGACCTCTTGGGTAGGGTGACGCGACAGTTCGGAGGGGGAGCGGATGATGAAGTGGCAAGCGCTGCGAGCGGTGGCCGTGGTGGGTCTGTCAGGGGTACTCATCACGGGATGCGACGATTCTGAAGGTGTGAATCGCTCGGACCGGCCTTCGGCCTCCTCCTCGCCGTCGATTGAGCCCGTCACGGCGAAGGCGCAGGCCGCCGAGAAGGTGAAGCTCGCCGTTGAGGAGCGCATCTCGATGGATGAACAGCAGTTCGGTTCGGGCACGAACTCGCCCTGCTCGACGTCGTCGGCTCTGATGTTCACTGTGAAGTGCAAGGCAGCAGCCGATGCCACATCCGAGGCCGCCGGCCTGGCCTTGCGCGAGATCAATGGGGGCCAGGGGTTCGCGACGCTCGATTCCGTCGCCCGGAAGCTCCGGGCCGCAGTGCGAACCTACGGAGCCTTGGGCTGTGCCACGGGCCCGACGGCAGCGGACACGCGCAAGGCATGCCTGGAGCCGGCTGCTGTCATCGCGCAGGGGTTCCCGGACTTGCGGAGCGGGGCCAATCTGGGGCTGGCGGGCAAGTAGCCCCGGCAGAGACGCGGGAGACCGTTGGTTGTGGACTGTGAGCGTCGGCCGCAGGGTGCGACGAGACGAGATCATGCGGCTCGCGTGACCACATGAGGCGGAGGCGGAAGCAGTACACCGGCTGCGGTCTTGCCCCCTGCCTCAACCGGTTGCCACAAGCCCGACAGTTCTTCTCCCGGCACGCCCCGTGCCCGCTCGACTTCTTCCAGGCCACCTGCGCGACGAACCACGGTGCTCCGCAGTGCAGGTCCGGTGTCGGCAACGTCTACGCCGCCGAGGGCAACCACTGGTACGTGACCTTCTACGACTGGGGCGGCTGCTGAACCGGCAACCACCCCGTGGCGGAGACAGTGACGGGACCCGCCGCTCGGACGTCCGCCGGAGTGGAGGAACCCCTGCCCCGACAGGGCGATGGCGTGAAGAACCTGTGAACGCACGCGAGTTGTCGCGTGTGCGTCTGCAATGGGCTCTTGTGTGCGACTGTGACGCGTCGGAATAGTGCGGCGGGTCATCCTCCGTACCCGGACACCCCTCATCGTCCGGGCACGGCCCCCACAGGAGGTCAATTTTGAAGCACCGTCGCATAACCAGGCGCAAGACCGTCGTAGCGGGTGGCGCGGTCGCCGCGCTCGTCGTGGCCGGTATCACGTTCCAGAGTGCGAACGCCAGCGACAGCACCGAGCAGTTCTCCGTCAAGACGCTGACCGCGCCGGCCGCCGGAACGCTCGCCCTCTCGCTCAAGGTGGACCTCGGCACGGCCGAGGCCGGCACCTACTACGACGCCGCAGCCAAGGCGCTCGTCGTGAACGTGGTGTCCGAGGACGCCGCCCGGACCGTACGCGAGGCGGGCGCCAAACCCCGCATCGTCGAGAACACCCTGGCCG
This sequence comes from Streptomyces sp. NPDC057271, assembly GCF_042668715.1. Lineage (NCBI taxonomy): Bacteria > Bacillati > Actinomycetota > Actinomycetes > Kitasatosporales > Streptomycetaceae > Streptomyces > Streptomyces sp. NPDC057271. The sequence goes on along the minus strand of NZ_JBHUYJ010000063.1, from coordinate 15,746 downwards.
AACTGACCGACGCACGGGAGACCCTGACCGAGAAGGCGACCATCCCGGGCACCTCCTGGGCCACGGACCCGGTCACCAACAAGGTGATCGTCACGGCTGACCGCACCGTCTCGGGCGCCGAGCTCACCACCCTGCGGCAGGTCGTGAAGGGCCTCGGCGGCAAGGCGGAACTCAAGCGCACCGCCGGTGAGTTCAAGCCCTTCGTCTCCGGTGGCGACGCGATCCACTCGGGTGGGGGCCGCTGTTCGCTCGGCTTCAACGTGGTGAAGGGCGGCGAGCCGCACTTCATCACGGCCGGACACTGCGGCGAGACCGGCAGCGAGTGGTCCGACTCGGCCGGCGGCGCGTCGATCGGCTCGATGGTCGACTCCCGGTTCCCGGGGGACGACTTCGCGCTGGTGAAGTACAACGGCGACACCCCGCACCCGAGCGAGGTCAACCTCTACAACGGAAGCGTCCAGCCCATCACCAAGGCGGGCGACGCCACGGTCGGTATGCAGGTGCGGCGCAGCGGCTCGACCACCCAGGTCCACGAAGGTGAGGTCACCGGTCTCGACGCGACCGTGAACTACGGCAACGGCGACATCGTCGAGGGCCTCATCCAGACCTCGGTCTGCGCGGAGCCCGGTGACAGCGGCGGCTCGCTCTTCGCCGGTGACACAGCGATCGGACTCACCTCGGGTGGCAGCGGCAACTGCTCCTCGGGTGGGGAGACGTTCTTCCAGCCCGTGACCGAAGCACTGTCGACCTTCGGCGCCGAGATCGGCTGACCGCGGGATCAACTGGCGTGGGGGGGAGGGTGCGCCGCCTCCGGGGGGGGGGCGTCTCC
>NZ_JBHUYJ010000063.1:0-14907 GCF_042668715.1 Streptomyces sp. NPDC057271 | reverse complement strand
GTCGACCTGGGGCGAAGAGGTTGCCGAACCGGGAGAAAACGGGGCGGGTCGCCCCCCCCTCTTCCAGGAGCCGGCCCCGCCGTCGCCGTCACCACGGGTGCCTGGCGAGGTCAGTAGGCGTGTCCCACGTGCGCGAGCGCCTGCTTCAACAGCACCCCTTGGCCGCCCGGCATCTCACCCTGCACAGCGGGGGAGGCCGCCTCCTGCGGGCTAAACCACACCAGATCCAGCGCGTCCTGCCGCGGGCGGCAGTCGCCCGCCACCGGAACGATGTACGCGAGGGACACCGCGTGCTGGCGCGGATCGTGGAACGGTGTGATGCCCGCCGTGGGGAAGTACTCGGCGACCGTGAAGGGCTGGAGGGAAGCGGGAACGCGGGGCAGGGCCACCGGACCGAGGTCCTTCTCCAGATGGCGCAGCAGCGCGTCACGGACCCGCTCGTGGTGCATGACTCGGCCGGAGACCAGCGTACGGCTGATCGTCCCCTCCGCACCCATCCGCAGAAGCACTCCGATGCTGGTCACTTCGCCGTTGTCGTCCACGCGCACAGGCACGGCCTCGACGTACAGGATGGGCATCCGGGCCCTTGCGACATCAAGCTCGTCCGTCGTCAGCCAGCCGGGCGTGGTCTCGGTCATGTCAGACATCGCTTGATCATACTTTCCAGGTCGGGTTTCAGCCCAGATCGCGTGTCTGCCAGCCGGGTGGGAAGACGGGCGGGTGGCATGAGGGGCGCCGACGCCAAGCCGCTCCACGGCCGGTCCGCATCGCGGTGCCGGCCGCGCACGAGGCCGACGCACGGACCCAGGACGCGGGGGGGCGTCCGCGGTTCTGTCAGGGCACCAGGTACGGAGCCCCCACGATCCAGCCGCCGCGCACCGGCTCCGGCCACTCCTCGTCGGTCAGCCGGACCTCGTCGCCCTCGGCGACGGTGCCGGGCGAGGCCACCCAGCAGTCCAGCGCGAACGTCCCTTCGTACAGCCGGTGGATGTCACGCAGCACGTCGTGGTTCCGCTCGCCCGTATCCGGGTCGACCGTCGTCATGACGCAGCGGGACCGCAGCTTGAGGACGCCGATGACAGCGCCACCGATGCGCAGCGTACGGCCCGGCCAGTCGCGTTCGGCAAGGCCGGTGACGCCGCCGATCACCAGGTTGGAACGGAGCCGGCGCGGGTCGTGACCGAGGGCCTGCGCCGCCCCGTCGGTGATGACGGTCAGGTTGAGGACGTCGAACCTCTCCCGGCCGGTGTAGTGCACGGCCTCCGCGTCGGCACCGGCCGCGCCCCGGATCAGCGCCGCCGCCTCCGGGCCGTCCCACGGGTGCCCGTCGACGAGCACGCCGCCGTCGTCCGACGTCGTCGCCGCCAGGCCGAGCAGCCGGGAGCGCACCCGCGCGGTCAGCAGACCGCGGGAGTCCCGCACGTGGATGTGCCGGTCACCGGTCAGGCCGTTGTCGGTGAGGTCGACGCTCTTCAGCTGCTCCCCGCGCATGGACTTGACGGGGAATCGCCAGATTTCTCGAAGGTGCACGTGAATCTCTCTCGGGTCCCGGGCCGGCGCTGTCAGATGGAGCGGACGGACGAGCACGGCGAACCGGACCTTCCGCTTCGGGGCGGCGCGTATGCCGTACGTGTCGCGCCCGCGGTCATTCTCGTGCGGGCCGGCCCCGATCTCCAGTGCCTCCCGGGACACCCATGGCCGACTTCCTGCCATGCGTGACGTGGTCGGCCGAGTTCGGTATCGACAACAACCATCACGGGAGGCGCAGTTGCCCGCCGTCGGAACGCCGTCCAGGACGAGTGACCTACATCACGTCGTGGCGTACCCGTTTCCCGTTATCCGAAGGCCGCGCCGGCGTCTCCCAGGTGCCGACATCTTCAACAGGCAGGACAGACAGCGTGAATCAGGGCATAGCTACGGAGCCGGGACACCATACGGAGCTGGTCAGGGCGGCGCAGTACGGCGACGCCTGGGCACGGGACCACTTGGTCGCCACCCATCTGCCCCTGGTCTACAACATCGTCGGGCGCGCGCTGAACGGACACCAGGACGTCGACGCCCTCGCACACGCGACGATGCTGCGGGCCCTCGACGGCCTGCCCGGCCTTCGGGACCTGGAGGCCTTCCGCCCCTGGCTGGTGGCCATCGCCGTGGACGGCGTCCGCAGGCACATGCAGCACACCCAGCTCCTCGGCGACACCGCCGTACCCCCCGTTCCCGGCCCGGACTTCGCGGACGCGACCGTGGGACACCTGTACCTGACCGGGCAGCAGCGCGAGGCCGCGGAGGCGGCCCGCTGGATCGAGCCCGAGGACGCAGACCTGCTGGCGCTGTGGTGGCTGGAGTGCGCCGGAGAGCTGAACCGGTACGAGGTCGCCGCGGCCCTGCAGTGGTCCGTCGAGAACACGGCCGTACGGGTGGAGGGGATGCGCGCGCGGCTCGACGCCGCCCGGGTCGTCGTCGGCGCACTCGCGACGAACCCGCTCTGCCCCGCCCTGGGGTACGAGGCGGGGACCTGGGACGGCCGTCCCTCCCCTCTCTGGCGCGAGCACCTGGCCCGGCACGCCGGCGGCTGCGTGCACTGCGCCGCCCGCTGGCGCGGCCTCGTGCCGACGGAGACCCTGCTGGCCGGACTGCCGCTGGTGCCCCCGCCGACGCAGCTGCTCATGGGACTGACGGCTGCCGAGAACCAGACCTCCTCCGCGCATACGGGGTACGCATCTACGGTGGCGCAGCCTCTCGTGGACGGAGCGGGCAGCCACGCTCCGGCCGCCGAGGCGGATGATGCCGGTCAGACCCACCTCATCGGCCAGGTCGATCTCACGCGGCCGTACGCATCGGGCGAGCCGCAGGAGGCGCACTCGGCGTGGGCGGGGCCCGGTCCACGCGCCTCCCGGAACGCGCGCCGTCGACGCCGCCAGGAGCGCGAACGCAGCCGCCGCAAGGTCGCCGTCACCGCGGGGATGGCCGTCGTGGCCCTCACCGGCGGGTCCTTCTACCTGAGCGGGGGACGCGGGGGAGAGGGGGAGATCCTCGAAGCGAACCGCGCGGCGGCCCCGGCCCCGGACCTGCCGCTCGCGCAGGAGCCCAACGGTCTCACCGCGACCCCCTCGACGGTTTCGGCATCGGCATCGGCCTCCGCCTCCGCCTCGACGTCGGCATCGCCCAGCGCCAGGACCACCACCACCGCCTCGCCACGCCCCACGCGCACCGCCACGTCCGAACCGACGAAGACGGCCGCCCCCGGCACCTCGTCGCCCAAGCCCAAGACCACGCGGCCCGGAGGAGGCTCCGGCGAGGGCTCGGAGACCGGGACGGGAGCGGGGAAGCAGGGGGGCTCCGGCTCGGACTCGGTCGCCGACCGGGTGATCAGCCTCGTCAACGCCGAGCGCGCGAAGGCGGGATGCGGCCCGCTCTCGGCGAACGCGACCCTGACCAGGGCGGCCCAGGGCCACTCCGACGACATGGCGGCGCGCGACTACTTCGACCACACCAACCCCGACGGCGACGGACCCGGCGAGCGCGTCACGGCCGCCGGGTACCCCTGGTCGACCTACGGCGAGAACATCGCCATGGGCCAGAGCACCCCGGAGCAGGTGATGGACTCCTGGATGAACAGCCCGGGCCACCGCGCGAACATTCTCAACTGCGACTTCAAGGAGATCGGAGTCGGCGTCCACAACGAAGGCGGCCCCTACTGGACCCAGGTGTTCGGCGCCCGACGAGGCTGACGGTCGTGAGGCACAGGCCGGCCACCCACGGTGGCCGGCCGCCCGCCGCACCGGTTCAGGCCGGCGGGCGAGAGGCGGACGAGGAGTCCGCCGCCCGGAGTCGAGCGAGCTCCGCCACGACCCGGTCGCGGAGAAGCTCGTACTCCTCCCGCAGTCTGTGCGGCTCCGTCGCGGGCGGACGGTGAATGACGACGCCTTCGGTGACCGTCTCCTCCGGCCCGAACTGCTCACGCGTGAGGTCGATCTCCACGCCCAGAGCCAGCCGGTTCCACCAGTGGTAGTCCACACGCTCGCCGTCGACATGGACCTCGCCGCGCATCAACTCCCCTCCCAGCAGGTCGTTGAGTACCAGCGCGGTCACGCCGCACTGGTCCCGGGCCGGGTTGACCGCGGTCCAGCGTGAGCGGTACTCGGGCGTGCACGTCTCGGCACTCCAGCTGCTGCGAACGGCTTGCTCGATGTCGGTGAGAAGCAGTGGTGTCATGCCGTTGATCCTCCCAGCGGCCACGGACAGCCGTTCGTCGTGCCGGTGTCGGTGCGCGGTGCGAGGATGGCGGGGCGCTCCGGGAGCCCCCCGGGGGCAGGGACGTGGCAGGTTTCGAGCGGTCGGAGGCGGCATGGCCAAGGAATTCCAAGTGACGTACGACTGCGCCGATCCGGGCGCGCTGGCGGCGTTCTGGGCTCAGGCGCTGGGCTATCGCATCGCGCCGCCGCCCGAGGGCTTCCCCGACTGGACGGCCGCCCTGACCGCGTGGGGTGTGCCGCCCGAGAACCACAACGACCGGTCGGCCATCACGGATCCGGACGGCCGGGGGCCGCGGGTGTTCTTCCAGAAGGTTCCCGAGGGGAAGACGGCGAAGAACCGTGTGCACCTGGATGTGCGTGCCGCGCCCGGCCTGACCGGGGACGAGCGGATGGCCGTGCTGGAGGAGGAGGCCGCCAGGCTGGAGGGGCTGGGAGCGAAGCGGCAGTACCGGCTCGAGCCCGACGGCATGGACGAAGGGATCATCGTGATGGTGGACCCGGAGGGAAACGAGTTCTGCCTGGACTGAGGGCAGGGCGCTGGGGCTCGAGGAGGCTGGTGCCGAACGGCGTCGCGGGCGTGGACCCCCTCACGGATCACCGGGGTCACCTCAGGTCCGGCCGGGGGCCGTGCCGCCAACCACGGTCGGCGCGCGGCCCCTTCGACGTGACGTCGTGCCCGTCGGTGGCCCCGGAGCGCTGGGCTGAGCCACCGACCCGAACGACCCGAACGACCCGAACGTCTCGAACGCATCCGCGAGCAGGCGGCTCCGGCGCCGACGAGGCGAGCCCTCCACGATGGCCGGATCGCTGCGCCCGCTTCATGCCGGGCGTCGAGCTGAGCGCTCGAACCCCCACGCCCGCCTGCGGGCGCCCGCCGCGCGGGTGACACTCCGCCCGTCAGCGAGCCGGGCCCGAGGACACCTTCCCGGTGGCGCGTCAGAGCCCTGCCTCGCCCGTGTCCGGATGTCGTCGATCCCCGGGGTAAACACCGTGTCGAGCAAGATCACTGCATCTGGGTAACCATGCGGTCTGCCGGGGCGGGCCGGTCTTTCCCGACGTTACTGTTCCACGGGATCTGCAGGAATTCCCGGTACGGACCTCTTCCTCCTCTTCTCTCCCCCTTCTTCTCCGTATTCCTTCTTTTCACCGGTTGGCGCGTGTGCACGCCGATCACCGCCTCGCGAAGGAGCGCTCGCCCGATGACTGTCGAGACCAGCCCGGAAGCGCAAGTAGAGCCGCCCCGGCCCTCCAGTCTGAGTACTGCGGCTGCCCGTAACCTCGCCACCACGACCAAGTCCGCCCCGCAGATGCAGGAGATCTCCTCTCGCTGGCTGCTGCGGATGCTCCCCTGGGTGGAGACCAAGGGCGGCGCCTACCGAGTCAACCGCCGGCTCAGTTACACCGTCGGAGACGGGCGCATCGAGTTCGTCCAGGACGGTGCCGACGTCCGCGTGATCCCCCGCGAACTCGGCGAACTCGCCCTGCTCCGTGGCTTCGAAGACGTGGAGGTGCTGGCCGAGATCGCCGGCAGGTGCGTCCAACGGGACTTCCGGGCAGGCGAGGTGCTCGTCGAGCGCGGAACCCCCGCCGAGCACATCCACCTGATCGCCCGCGGCCGCGTCACCCAGAGCGCCGTGGGCAAGTACGGCGACGAGGTCGCCGTGGCCGTCCTCGCCGACGGCGACCGGTTCGGGGACCACGCCCTCCTCGACGGCGGCGGCACCTGGGACAGCACCGCCGTCGCCGCCACCGCGGGCACGCTGCTCAGCCTCGCCCGGCGCGACTTCGACGCCGTGGTGGCCTCGGCGCCCCACCTCCACGCCCACATCCAGCGGTTCAGCTCGTTTCCCCGGCAGCGGCAGAACAAGCACGGCGAGGCCGAGATCGCGATGTCGGCCGGCCACGTGGGCGAAGCCCGGCTCCCCGGCGCCTTCGTGGACTACGAACTCAAGCCCCGCGAATACGAACTGTCCGTCGCCCAGACCGTCCTACGGGTGCACACCAGGGTCTCCGACCTCTTCAACGGGCCGATGAACCAGGCTCAGGAACAGCTGAGGCTCACCATCGAGGCGCTGCGCGAGCGCCAGGAGGACGAGCTGATCAACAACCGGGAGTTCGGCCTGCTCGCCAACGCCGACTTCAAGCAGCGCGTCCAGACGCATTCGGGACCACCCACTCCGGACGACCTCGACGAGCTGCTCTGCCGCCGCCGCAGCACCAAGCTCTTCCTCGCCCACCCCAGGACGATCGCGGCGATCGGGCGTGAGCTCAACGCCTGCGGTCTCTACCCGGACACCGTCGAACTCCACGGGGAGCGCGTCCTCGCCTGGCGTGGAGTCCCGATCCTGCCCTGTAACAAGATCCCCATCAACGAGGACAACACCAGCTCGATCCTCGCCATGCGAACCGGCGAGGACAACCAGGGCGTCATCGGCCTCCACCAGACCGGTCTGCCCGAGGAGTTCGAGCCCGGGCTCTCGGTCCGCTTCATGGGCATCAGCGAGCAGGCCATCACCTCGTACCTGGTCACCACGTACTACTCCGCCGCCATCCTGGTGCCCAACGCGCTCGGCGTGCTGGAGAACGTACAGATCGCCCGCAGGCGCGACTAGGGCATGCACGACGGACCCAGGCCCGGGCCAAGGACGGCGCCGGGGGCCGGCGCCAGACCGAGAAGGCCTGGCGCACGTCGTCTCGCCGCGCTGCCACGGCGCCCGAACAGCTCGGACGCCACAGCGCACCGGCGCGGGCGTCGCGCGCTGACCGCCCCGAGCTTCGCCCTGCGGCCCGGGCCGGAAGTCCGAACCGCGAGCCGGGCCCCGGCCCGCAGCCCAAGCCCCGATCCCGATCCACAGAACACCCCTGGACGAGCGCCCGGCGGGCCACGACGGCCCGGACGCACCCGGTCCGGGCGCGCGGGTCCGGAACCAGGGGCAGCCCACCCACTCACCAAGGAGCCACGGATGCCCGATCCCGGGCTTTCCCCTCTGCAGTCGAGCCTGCCCACCGCCGCGGCCCACTTCGGGGCCCACCTCCTCGCCACCACCCTCGCCTCCACCGACACGCCGCCGCCCACGGCGGACACTCCGCACGTGCCCGACGCGGCGCCCGCTCTCCCCGGCCCGCCCGCCCCGCTCACCCTGCCGCTCCCCGCCGCGGCGACAGCCGCAGGGCCCGCCCCCGACGCCCCGACCGAAGCCGCGTCCGCCGCCGTGGCCGGCCAGGCAGAGCCCGCTCTGGAGCGGATCCTCCGCGGACCCAGCGGCCTGGGCACGGCAGGCCTGCACCTGACCCTGAGCGAGGAGGCACTCCCCCCGGCGCCCGGCGCACCGGCGGAAGGCACTCCCATCCCCGGCCTCTACTTCCACCCGGTGGCCGAGCCCGACCCCGTACGCGTCGAGGAAGTCAGCCGCAGGATCAAGTCATGGGCCGTGGACGAGGTCCAGGCGGTTCCCGAGGAGTGGGAGGACCAGTTCGACGGCTTCTCCGTCGGCCGCTACATGGTCGCGTGCCACCCGGACGCGCCCACCATCGACCATCTGATGCTCGCCACACGGCTGATGGTCGCCGAGAACGCCGTCGACGACTGCTACTGCGAGGACCACGGCGGCTCACCCATCGGCCTGGGCGGCCGGCTGCTGCTCGCGCACACCGCCCTCGACCCGGTGCACACCACGAAGGAGTACGAGGGAGCCTGGGCCGACTCGCTCCACGCGGACGCTCCCCGGCGCGCATACCGCTCCGCCATGGAGTACTTCCTCCAGCAGGCCACTCCCTCCCAGGCCGACCGGTTCCGGCACGACATGGCCCGCCTCCACATGGGGTACCTCGCCGAGGCCGCGTGGGCCGAGACCGACCACATCCCCGAGGTGTGGGAGTACCTGGCGATGCGCCAGTTCAACAACTTCCGCCCCTGCCCCACCATCACCGACGCCGTCGGCGGCTACGAACTCCCCGCGGACCTGCACGCCCAGCCCGCCATGCAGCGGGTCATCGCGCTCGCCGGAAACGCGACCACGATCGTCAACGACCTCTACTCCTACACCAAGGAGCTCGCCAGCCCCGGCCGGCACCTGAACCTGCCCGTGGTGATCGCCGAACGCGAGAACCGCTCCGAGCGTGACGCCTATCTCAAGGCCGTCGAGGTCCACAACGACCTGATGCACGCCTTCGAAGCGGAAGCCGCCGCGCTGGCCGCCGCCTGCCCCGCTCCGAACGTCCTGCGCTTCCTGCGCGGCGTCGCCGTCTGGGTCGACGGCAACCACTACTGGCACCAGACCAACACCTACCGCTACAGCCTGCCCGATTTCTGGTAGATACAAAGGAACCATCCATGACGCCTGAGCTCACCACCACCTCCGTCTCCACCGCTGCCGGCTCTCCCTTCGTCCCCTCCCCGGCCTCCCCCTACCAGGGCGACATCGCCCGGTACTGGGACCACGAGGCGCGGCCCGTGAACCTCCGTCTCGGCGACGTCGACGGGCTCTACCACCACCACTACGGCATCGGCGACATCGACCACGCCGCCCTCGGTGACCCGGCCGACAGCGAGTACGAGAAGAAGCTGATCGCCGAACTCCACCGCCTGGAGTCGGCGCAGACCGACATTCTTCTGGACCACCTCGGCGCCATCGAGGGGGACGACACCCTCGTGGACGCCGGCTGTGGACGCGGCGGCTCCCTTGTCATGGCCCACCAGCGGTTCGGATGCAAGGTCGAAGGCGTGACCCTGTCCGCCAAGCAGGCCGATTTCGCCAACAACCGCGCCCACGAACTCGGCATCGGCGACCACGTCCGCGCCCGCGTCTGCAACATGCTCGACATGCCCTTCGAGACCGGGCAGGCCGCGGCCTCGTGGAACAACGAGTCGAGCATGTACGTCGACCTGCACGACCTCTTCGCCGAGCACTCCCGCATCCTGGAGGTCGGGGGCCGCTACGTCACCATCACCGGCTGCTGGAACCCGCGGTACGGCCAGCCCTCGAAGTGGGTCTCCCAGATCAACGCCCACTTCGAGTGCAACATCCACTCGCGTCGCGAGTACCTGCGCGCCATGGCCGACAACCGCCTCGTCCCGCAGGCCGTCATCGACCTGACGCCGGAGACCCTGCCCTACTGGGAGCTGCGGGCCACGTCCTCGCTGGTCACCGGCATCGAGGAGGCGTTCATCAACTCGTACAAGGACGGCTCCTTCCAGTACGTCCTCATCGCCGCCGACCGCGTCTGACCCCACCGCCCCGAGGGGCCGGGCCCGCCGCCGACGCGGGCCCGGCCCTTCGGTACGCCGCGACCCCAGGCGGTCAGCTCCGCGAGGCGGATTCCCCGACCGGGGAACCGCTGCCCCGACCCGCTGCCGTGACCCGGGTACCCGGGTGGGCGAGCGCGCACACGAAGAGAGCGTTCTCAGGCCCCGCCTACGGCAGAGAGAGGTCTCCGCTCGGCCGTGCGGGTGCGCGTCGGTGCGGGACAGAACAGGTGGTCTCCCGTGCCCGGCAGGCCGGGGCGCCGGTCAGAGGCCGAACTCCTCCGGGGACGCGGCCAGCTCACGGAAGCACGCGCGCGGATCGGCGACCAGCTTGCGCGCCTTCAGGTCCAGCAGGCCGCCCACGCCGGTCACCTCGGCGGCCACGGTACCGTCCACCTTGCGGATCGTCTGCTCGATATGGAAGGTCTTGCCCTCGCCCCAGACGAATGCGCAGGTGACCTCCACCTCGTCGCCGGCACGCAGCTCCCTCAGGTACCGCACCGTCACCTCCAGGGCCACCGGCCCCACACCCTTCTCCAGCAGATCCGTCTGCCGGATGCCGCCCTTCTGCAGCAGCGACCAGCGGGCGTGTTCCGCGTACTGGAGGTAGACGGCCTGGTTCAGATGGCCCTGGGTGTCGGTCTCGTACCCGCGTACGACGACCGGTACGGAAAACGGATCTGCCACGGTGTTCCTCTCGACGTCCCCAGGCAACCGCCTGGCGGCACGCGGAATCCTACGAAGGCGGCTCGCGGGGCGCTCGCCGCGGGGTTGTCGGGGTTCAGAGGATGTGGATGCGTTCGAGGGCACCCTCGGTGTCACGGATCATCAGGGCGTGGCCCTTGGCGCGCTCGCTCTCGACGAACCCCAGGAGCAGGATGGCCCGGTTGATGACGTCCGCCTTGCTGACCCCACCGGCCGCGACGAGTTCGGCCACCGCCGTCACGGCGGGAGGGCAGAGCGTCACGGAGAGCCGTTCGCTGTCGGGGTGGGAGGGGAGCTGATTCACGGTCATGATGCCTTCCGGGTCGTATGCCGATCCATGCACCACGATGATACGGATCCGGTGCGCAAGCGCATCAGACTTGCACCGCACCCGCACCTCGAAGCTGCCGGGGAGCGCCCTGTCCCGGAGACGTGACAGTCACGGCGTCGGACGAAACGCGCCATCGAGGCAGCACGGCACACCATGAACGGGAGGAGATGGGGGAAGAATTCGCCCTATGACACAGCAGGTTCAGGGCGTGGTCGTCCTCGGCAGGAACGAGCCGGTACGGGTGGAGACGGTGCTGGTGCCGGATCCGGGGCCGGGTGAGGCAGTGGTCAGGGTGCAGGCCTGCGGGGTCTGCCACACGGATCTGCACTACAAACAGGGAGGCATCAGCGACGACTTCCCGTTCCTCCTCGGCCATGAGGCCGCCGGTGTCGTCGAGTCGGTCGGCGACGGCGTCACCGACGTCGCGCCGGGCGACTTCGTCGTCCTGAACTGGCGTGCCGTGTGCGGACGTTGTCGCGCCTGCCTGAGGGGACGCCCCTGGTACTGCTTCGACACCCACAACGCACGCCAGAAGATGACCCTGGCCGACGGCACGGAACTCTCGCCCGCGCTGGGAATCGGAGCGTTCGCGGAGAAGACGCTGGTCGCCGCCGGACAGTGCACCAAGGTCGATCCCGCCGTGTCACCGGCCGTGGCGGGTCTCCTCGGCTGCGGAGTCATGGCGGGCATCGGTGCCGCGATGAACACCGGCGGCGTCGGCCGCGGCGACACCGTGGCGGTCATCGGCTGCGGCGGCGTCGGGGACGCGGCGATCGTCGGAGCGCGGCTGGCCGGCGCGGCCCGGATCATCGCCGTCGACATCGACGACCGCAAGCTCGAGACGGCGAAGACGATGGGCGCCACCCACACCGTCAACTCACTCGCCTCCGATCCGGTCGACTCGATCCGCGAGCTGACCGGCGGCTTCGGCGCGGACGTCGTCGTCGAAGCGGTCGGGCGCCCCGAGACGTACAAGCAGGCCTTCTACGCCCGCGACCTCGCGGGGACCGTCGTTCTCGTCGGCGTCCCCACCCCGGACATGAAGCTCGAACTGCCCCTGCTCGACGTCTTCGGCCGCGGCGGAGCCCTGAAGTCGTCCTGGTACGGCGACTGCCTGCCCTCGCGGGACTTCCCGATGCTGATCGACCTCCACCAGCAGGGCCGTATCGACCTCGGCGCCTTCGTGACGGAGACCATCGGGCTCGACGACGTGGAGAAGGCCTTCGCCCGCATGCACGAGGGTGACGTGCTGCGCTCGGTGGTGATCCTGTGAGCGGTGCCGGCCACGCCGCGCACCTCGTCGCCTGAGACTGCCTGAGACTGAGACTGAGACTGAGACTGAGACTGAGACTGCCTGAGACGCCGGAGCGGCGGTGGGGCAGTGGACGTGAGAAGGCCTCCCCGGGGCGAGAGAGCCACAGGGAGGCCTTCGGGTGGCCGCGTCCTACGGACGTACCGTCAGTTCGCGTTCACCAGGTCGTGCGCCGGCACCTTCACCGTGCGCTTGCCCGGCTTGCCGCCGAGCACGACCTTCCGCAGGGCGCTGTTGTTGGCGGTGTTGGTCTCCTTCAGCCGGTTCTCCGGGTTGGCCAGCACCTGGATGTAGTACGTGCCGTTGGGTAGATCGGTGATGTCGAAGGACTGGCCCGGCAGGTCCTGCGTGTAGGTGTCACCGGAGCCGACGTCCAGGACCTCACGGACGGAGATCGAGTTCTCCTGGCCACAGGCGGTGGCCAGATCGGTGTTGTACGGGTGCCAGTTGGCGTTCTTCACCGTGTAGTCGACCGCGTCGGTATTGGCGAGGCAGAAGGCCTCCTTGCCGCTGCGCACGGTCTCCTTCTTGTCCGCCTTCAGCAGCCGGTAGCTGGCGAAGTCGGTGAAGTGCCAGTGCACGTGACCGGGCCGAGGATCCCATTCCATGGTGCCGGTCGGGGTGTAGCCGACCTGCTTGCCCTTGGCGTCGTAGAAGTACTGGTAGGCGTCCATCTTGGCCTTGCCGGGCGAGCGGAATCCGTCCACCACGAGCTGTGCCGGGCCGGCGTTCCAGACGTTGGCGCTGAAGGCCAGGTAGTCCTTTCCGGGAACGTCCTCATAGCCGTCGCTGATGGTGATGCCGTAGGCCGGCAGCGACCGCAGATCAGGCTTGGGCACGTCAGGGACGGAGGGCTTGCCGGTGGGCCGCTTGGACAGCGGTCCCAGGGCGGGCGCCTTGCGTGAACCGTCGGTCTGGCCCCCGGTGTCGCCGACCTCCGTCGCACGCGCCGCCGCCTGCTGCTTCTTCAGCGCCCACGGCAGGGCGGGCGGGGCGGCCTTCAGCGGGCCGTGACCCACGTTGTACGAAGGACCCGCTCCGCTCGTCAGCGCCGCGGCTGCCTGGGCGGGCGTCGGCGCGTGACCCGGCCCGTGGCCGGCGTGCGCTGCCCCGGCGGCAGGCGCCTGGTGGGAGGCGCCGTGCCCGGCGTGCTCACCGGGGTTCGCGGTCCGAGCCGCGACGCCGCGGCCGTCCTCGTAGCTGCGCTCCTCCACGGTCACCTTCACCGTGGCGGGCTTGTTCGCGATGCCGAACAGATCACGGTACTTCTTGGCGACCGAGACCTTGGCGGTGTACGTCCCGGCCGCCAGCTTGACCGGCTGCGTGTAGGAACCCGCGTAGGTGTTCGCGGCCCAGCCCTTCTCCACGCCCCACACGGACCCGAGCGTGAAGGGATTGGTCGGGCAGCTCTCCGGATACTTCGAGGTGGCGGGAGCGTCGGGCCGCACGCGGCCGCTGGCGTTGTTCGGGCAGAAGCTCTCGGCACGGCTGAGAACCCGCTTGCCCGCCTTGTCGGTGACGGTGATCACCGCGAAGCCCGGCAGCCCGGAGAAGTCCTTCACGGTGCCCTTCGGCAGCGCCTTGGCCCTGGCCTTGCCGCCCTCGAACACGGTCTGGGTGATGGTCACCGGGTCCTTGTAGGACTTCCGGGTCACCTTCAGCTCCAGCGGCGACCCCTCCGCCGTGAGGTAGGTGCCGAGATCCAGGTAGACGCCCGGCTCCTCCTTCCAGGAGGTGAGCGTGATCGAGTTGCTCGCCGCGATGAGGCTCAGGCTGGGCCCCGCCGCGGCCTTCGCCGACTTCGACGTCGTGGCCGCGAATCCGGCCGTCACGGCCATGACAGCGATGGCCGTGGTGCCCGCGAGCAGCGGACGCCGCAGTCGGGTGGTACGCGTTCTGGTCATCGTTCCCTCGTCTTCCGGGTGCTGTGAGAAGGAAGCGGGCAGCGGCCGTTCACGGCTACGACAGAGGACGACCGCCTCCTTGCGCGGTGAGAGGAGAGGATCGGAAGCCCGGTTGTCCGCAGAGGGGAAATCGACGCGACATTGGCCGGATAGTGCCGTTACGGAGGAAAACGGACCGCCTGCGTCACGGCAGCGGTCGTGGAGCAGGGGGAACTCCCATACCGCGGAAGGGAAGTTGAGAGTGAGCCCCCGCCGACACGGTCAAAGCGACGTGACCGGCGTCCGAGCCTCAGCGTCGCGGCGGATGCGTGCCGAGCCAGTGACGTGCGATCTGCTCGCGCGTGGCGATCCACGCCCCGCCCCGCTGCGCGACATGCCGCAGGAAGCCGTCGAGCGCACGAATGCGGCCCGGCCGGCCGATGATCCGGCAGTGCAGGCCGACACTCATCATGCGCGGCCGGTCGGCGCCCTCGGCGTGCAACGTGTCGTACGTGTCGATCAGGTACGCCAGCATGTCGTCGGCGGTCGTGAAACCGTGGACGAGAAGGAACTTGAAGTCGTTCGCGTCGAGGCTGTACGGGAGTACGAGATGCGGCCGTCCAGCCGCCTCGACGTAGAACGGCAGATCGTCCGCGTAGTCGTCACTGCCGTAGAGAAAGCCGCCTTCCTCGGCGACGAGGCGCCGTGTGTGCGGGCTCGTCCGGCCGGTGTACCAGCCCACGGGCCGACGCCCGACGAGCCGCTCGATCGTGGCGACCGAACGTGCGATGTCGGCCCGCTCGACGTCCTCGGGCACATGCCGGTAGTCGATCCAGCGCCAGCCGTGGCTCGCCACCTCCCAGCCCGCGCCGGCCATGGCCCGCGCCGCATCAGGGTTGCGCGCCAGCGCCTGAGCCACGGCGTGGACCGTGAGCGGGGCGCCGTGCGCCGTGAGCGTACGGTGGATGCGCCAGAAACCGGCGCGCGAGCCGTAGGCGAACATGGACTCCACGTTCAGCTCGCGCCCGCCGACCACCGGCGGCGCGCCGACGATCTCGTGAAGGAACCCCTCGGAGGCGGGGTCGCCGTCGAGAACGTTCTGCTCGCCGCCCTCCTCGTAGTTGAGGACGAGGCTGACGGCCACGCGGGCGCCGCCGGGCCAGGAGGCATGCGGC
>NZ_JBHUYJ010000062.1:0-46547 GCF_042668715.1 Streptomyces sp. NPDC057271 | reverse complement strand
CGGCCACAACACGCTGAGTTTTTCACGGGAAATGGGGGATGAGGGGGAGGCGCCGGTTTCCAGGGGAAACGATGTTCCTGGGGAGAGGAAACCAAGGAAAGGGGGGAGGGGCCACACCCTGGGGGGGGCGCCCCTTCCGTACTGCTGAGAGCAGCGTTACGCGGCGACGACCTCGACGCCGAGCTTCGCGGCAACCTCGGGGTGCAGACGCACGGACACCTGGTGCGAGCCCAGGGTCTTGATCGGCGAACCGAGCTCGACGCGACGCTTGTCGACGTCGGGGCCACCCGCGGACTTGATCGCCGTGGCGATGTCGGCCGGGGTCACGGAGCCGAAGAGGCGGCCGGCGTCGCCGGAGCGAACAGCCAGACGCACCTTCACGCCCTCGAGCTGGGCCTTGATCTCGTTGGCCTGCTCGATGGTCGCGATCTCGTGGATCTTACGGGCGCGGCGGATCTGCGCCACGTCCTTCTCGCCACCCTTGGTCCAGCGGATCGCGAAACCACGCGGGACCAGGTAGTTGCGAGCGTAACCGTCCTTGACGTCGACGACATCGCCGGCGGCACCGAGGCCAGAGACCTCGTGGGTCAGGATGATCTTCATTTTTCGGTCACCCTTCCCTTATCGCGCGGTGGACGTGTAGGGCAGCAGCGCCATCTCACGGCTGTTCTTCACGGCCGTGGCGACGTCACGCTGGTGCTGCGTGCAGTTGCCGGTCACGCGGCGGGCACGGATCTTGCCACGGTCGGAAATGAACTTCCGCAGCATGTTCGTGTCCTTGTAGTCCACGTACGCGGTCTTGTCCTTGCAGAACGCGCAGACCTTCTTCTTAGGCTTGCGCACAGGCGGCTTCGCCATGGTGTTTCTCCTGTGTGATCAAGAAGTTTGGGTACGAGCTGCCTTCGAGGGGAGTGCCCTAGAAGGGGGGCTCGTCCGAGTAGCCGCCGCCGCTGGAGTTTCCACCCCAGCCGCCTCCGCCGCCCTGCTGCTGGCCGCCGCCGGCCGGCGCGCTGGTCGCCCACGGGTCGTCGGCGGGAGCACCGCCACCGCCCTGCTGGCCACCGCCGGAGTTTCCACCCCAGCTGCCGCCGCCCTGCTGGCCGCCACCGCCGCCGTAGCCACCCTGGCCACCTCGACCGGTGGTCTTGGTGACCTTGGCCGTGGCGTTCTTGAGGCTGGGGCCGACTTCCTCGACGTCCAGCTCGTAGACCGTGCGCTTGACGCCCTCGCGGTCCTCGTACGACCGCTGCTTCAGCCGGCCCTGCACGACGACGCGCATGCCTCGCTGGAGCGACTCGGCGACGTTCTCCGCCGCCTGACGCCAGACCGAGCAGGTCAGGAACAGGCTCTCGCCGTCCTTCCACTCATTGGTCTGACGGTCGAAGGTGCGGGGGGTGGACGCGATACGGAACTTCGCGACCGCCGCACCGGACGGGGTGAAGCGCAGCTCGGGGTCGTCGACAAGATTGCCGACGACCGTGATGACGGTCTCGCCTGCCATTGGATGAACCTCTCGGCGGGATTGCTTCTGGCTGCTTACTGCTACTCGAACCCGATGACCTCTGAGCTAGATGCTCAGTGGGTCTCGGGGCGGAGGACCTTGGTCCGGAGGACCGACTCGTTCAGGTTCATCTGGCGGTCGAGCTCCTTGACGACCGCAGGCTCGGCCTGCAGGTCGATGACCGAGTAGATGCCCTCGGGCTTCTTCTTGATCTCGTAGGCGAGACGACGACGGCCCCAGGTGTCGACCTTCTCAACCTTTCCGTTGCCCTCACGGACGACGGAGAGGAAGTTCTCGATCAGCGGGGAGACAGCGCGCTCCTCGAGATCGGGGTCGAGGATGACCATCACCTCGTAGTGACGCATGTGGAACCCACCTCCTTTGGACTCAGCGGCCACGGTCGTTCCGTGGCAGGAGGGTCGTGATGCGTAAGCAACGGTATCGGCCGCCACTGACAATGCCCCTCGGCGAGCGAGGAGACCGTCGCGGTCCGGGACGGACCAGGGCAGACACCGGTGCAGACCGTACAGAGTACCCGCACATCCGCTTCCGGTTGAAATCCGGTGGTGGGGGGACGCAATCTGTACACAACGGATGTCGGCGGCGCTACGATGCGCCGCCTTCCCGCAGCCACGCCAGGAGGTGCCCCATGGCACAGGCAATGCGACCCGACCCCGGACATTCCCTCCTCGCCACCGACGGCAGGTCCCACCCGCTCCAGGACACCATGGTGGCGGTGACACTCTTCCTCGGAGTCCTCTCCTTCATCACCGCGCAGTTCCACAGCCTGCACGTACTGGCTTCCTGGTCCGGACTGATCGGCATCATGGCTGGCGCGTTCGGCCAGTTCATCTCCGTGACCACGAGGGAGCGCTTCGCCTTGATCGTCGGGCTCGGCGCCTCGGCGGTGGGCTTCTATCTCGGCATGTTCTACGGGGGCCTCGCCTGAGGCATCCGGGTCGGCCACGGAACCAGGGACACACGTCCCGTCGGGGCGCTCCCCGGTCACAGTAGGCTTCGGCGCGAGAGCCGGAGCCCCTGAACCGATGGGGACACACCTGCCGAGGAGCGCCCCGTGAGCCTGACCCTGAGGACCATCAGCCGTGAGCAGCATCTGGCATTCATCCAGAGCCGGCCCTCGGCGAGCCACTGCCAGGTCCCGGCGTGGGCTGATGTGAAGACCGAGTGGCGGTCGGAGAGCCTGGGTTGGTTCGACAAGTCCGGCGAACTCGTCGGCGCGGGCCTCGTGCTCTACCGTCAGCTGCCGAAGATCAAGCGCTACCTGGCCTATCTGCCCGAGGGCCCGGTCATCAACTGGTACGCCCCGAACCTCGACGACTGGCTGCAGCCGATGCTCGCGCATCTCAAGCAGCAGGGCGCGTTCTCCGTGAAGATGGGCCCGCCGGTCGTCATCCGCCGCTGGGACTCCGCCGCGATCAAATCCGGCATCCAGGACCCGGACGTGAAGCGCCTGAAGGACGTCGAGGCCTCGCACATCGAGCCGCGTGCCTTCGAAGTCGCCGACCGGCTGCGGAAGATGGGCTGGCAGCAGGGCGAGGACGGCGGTGCCGGCTTCGGTGACGTCCAGCCGCGCTACGTCTTCCAGGTACCGCTCGCCAACCGCTCACTCGACGACGTCCTCAAGGGCTTCAACCAGCTGTGGCGCCGCAACATCAAGAAGGCCGAGAAGGCCGGTGTCGAGGTCGTCCAGGGCGGCTACGAGGACCTGGCCGAGTGGCAGCGCCTGTACGAGATCACGGCCGTGCGCGACCACTTCCGCCCGCGCCCGCTCTCGTACTTCCAGCGCATGTGGACCGTCCTCAACAACGAGGACCCCAACCGCATGCGGCTGTACTTCGCCCGTCACAACGGTGTGAACCTCTCGGCGGCCACGATGCTCGTGGTCGGGGGGCACGTCTGGTACTCCTACGGCGCCTCCGACAACATCGGCCGCGAGGTCCGGCCCTCCAACGCGATGCAGTGGCGGATGCTGCGCGACGCCTATGCGATGGGCGCGACCGTCTACGACCTGCGGGGCATCTCGGACTCACTCGACGAGACCGACCACCTCTTCGGTCTCATCCAGTTCAAGGTGGGAACGGGCGGCGAGGCGGTGGAGTACGTCGGCGAGTGGGACTTCCCTCTGAACAAGCTCCTGCACAAGGCGCTGGACATCTACATGTCGCGTCGCTGACGGCCCGGCCGTCGCGCCCGTAATCTCGTACGTAATCTCGTAAGCCTCGTACACACCTTTGATACACCGCAGCCACAGAAAGGTTCCGGGCCGGCCATGGCGCTCTCCCTCTACGTCGACACCGCTCGCTGGCGGGCGCACCAGAAGTCCGTGATCGACCAGTTCCCAGGCCTGATCCCCGTCTGCAAGGGCAACGGCTACGGCTTCGGCCACGAGCGGCTGGCCGACGAGGCCTCCCGGTTCGGCTCGGACATGCTCGCCGTGGGCACCACGTACGAGGCCGCGAAGATCAAGGACTGGTTCGGCGGCGACCTGCTGGTCCTCACCCCGTTCCGGCGGGGCGAGGAGCCGGTGCCGCTGCCGGACCGGGTGGTCCGCTCCGTGTCCTCCGTGGACGGCGTGCACGCCCTCGTGGGCGCCCGTGTGGTCATCGAGTGCATGAGCTCGATGAAGCGCCACGGCATCCTCGAAGAGGAGCTGGGACGGCTGCACGCGGCCATCGAGGACGTACGACTCGAGGGCTTCGCCCTCCACCTGCCCCTGGACCGCACGGACGGCACCGACGCGGTCGAGGAGGTCATCGGCTGGATGGACCGGCTGCGGGCCGCACGGCTGCCGCTGCACACCATGTTCGTCAGCCATCTGCGGGCCGAGGAGCAGGCCCGACTCCGGCAGCAGTTCCCGCAGACGCGGTTCCGCGCCCGGATCGGCACCCGGCTCTGGCTGGGCGACCACGAGGCCACCGAGTACCGCGGGGCGGTCCTGGACGTCACGCGCGTCGCCAAGGGTGACCGTTTCG
Source organism: Streptomyces sp. NPDC057271 (assembly GCF_042668715.1). Classification (NCBI taxonomy): domain Bacteria; kingdom Bacillati; phylum Actinomycetota; class Actinomycetes; order Kitasatosporales; family Streptomycetaceae; genus Streptomyces; species Streptomyces sp. NPDC057271. The sequence continues at coordinate 42,053 of NZ_JBHUYJ010000062.1, read as the reverse complement.
GCTACCGCCAGCAGAAGGCCGCCTCCGACGGCTGGCTGGTGGTCGTCGCCGGCGGTACCTCCCACGGGGTGGGCCTGGAGGCCCCCAAGGCGATGCACGGTGTGATGCCGCGCGCCAAGGGCGTGGCCCGCGCCGGCCTCGCGACCGTCAACCGGAACCTTTCGCCGTTCGTCTGGGCCGGCAAGCAGCGATGGTTCGCCGAGCCGCCGCACATGCAGGTGTCGATCCTGTTCGTGCCGGCCGACGCGCAGGAGCCGAAGGTCGGCGACGAACTCGTGGCGCATCTGCGGCACACCACGACGCAGTACGACCGGCTCGTCGAGGGATAGCCCAAAGGCTAGCTCGCCCGCGGGTCGCTAGCCTGCCCGCGAGTCCCGGGGAGCCCCGTCCGCGGGGACACCCCACTCCACACGCGGCCCCTCCACGGCCGGGGCCGCGTGCCGGGCGGGGTGGGCCGCCCTGCCCCGTACGAAAACGTCCTCAGCACCGTCCAGGACGCCCCCGGAGGGGTCGTCCGAGCCGTCCTGCCGCACCACGTCCCGCTCGGGCGCCAGGATGTCGCGCACTACCACCGCGCACAGGTACAGCGTGCCGACCAGGTGCAGCACGATCGCGAAGTGGTAGCCGTCCGTCGGCAACCCCTGCTTGTTGCCGCTGGTGGTGAAGGCCAGGTACATCCAGATGCCCAGGAAGTACATGACCTCGCACGCCTGCCAGATCAGGAAGTCCCGCCAGCGCGGCCGGGCCAGCGCGGCGAGGGGGATGAGCCAGAGCACGTACTGCGGCGAGTACACCTTGTTCGTCAGCACGAACGCGGCCACGATCAGGAACGCCAGCTGTACGAACCGGGGCCGTCGGGGCGCCGTCAGCGCCAGGACGGCGAGGCCCGCGGCGACGAGCGCCATCAGCACCATGGTGTACGTGTTGGCGCTGCCGGGGGAGATCTGCTCGCCGGTGCGCTGGCTGATCAGCAGCCAGACGGACCCGAAGTCGACGTTCCGCTCCTCGTTGAAGGCGTAGAACTGCTTCCACCCCTCGGGCGCGAGCAGCATCACCGGCAGGTTCACGGCGAGCCACACACCGGCCGCCCCGATCAGCGCCGCGCCGAACTCCCGCCAGCGGCCGGCCCGCCAGCACAGCAGGAACAGCGGCCCCAGGATCAGGAACGGGTAGAACTTCGCCGCGATCGCCAGGCCGAGCAGGGCGCCGAACGCAAGCGGCCGGCCGCGCGACCACATCAGTACGGCGGCCGAGGTCAGCGCCACGGCCAGCAGGTCCCAGTTGATGGTCGCCGTGAGCGCGAACGCGGGGGCCAGGGCGACCAGGAGGGCGTCCCAGGGACGGCGGCGGTGCGTACGGGCCACGCAGACGGCCATGACGACGGCGCAGACCATCAGCATGCCCGCGTTGACCATCCAGTAGATCTGCTCGCGGTGCACGAGGTCGCTGCCACCGGGCGTGAGCCAGGCCGCGACCTGCATGAACAGACCGGTGAGGACCGGGTACTCCAGGAACTCTATGTCGCCGCTCAGCCGGTCGAAGTACGGGACCAGCCCCTCGGCGAACCCGCGTCCGACGAAGAGATGGGGAATGTCGGAGTAACAGGCGTGGGTGTACTGCGAGGTGGTGCCCCGGAACCATGCCCAGTCGTAACACGGGATCTTCTGCACCATGCCGAGCGCGAACATCCCGATGGCCACCAGCGCGATCACCCGCACAGGGGTGAGCTGCCCGGTGCCGAGGAGGGCCCGGCGGCCGACCGGCCCGCCGATCAGTTCGCTGCCCGCCGCGGCGACCTCGTCGCGACGGGTGGGGCACACCGTCGCCGGGTTCTGCGACCGGTCCCGCTGCGGACTCGTCTTGTGGAGGCTCGGCATGGGGACATCCTGCCGTACGTCCCAGGGAAACGGTGAGGGCCGCCGTACCGGGCGACGTACGTATGCGTACGTGCCGGGTACCGCGGCCCTCAGGGCGTTACCGGACGGGTCCCGGTGAGCGGGCCGTCAGCCGCCCAGCCAGCCGCTTCCACCGCCGTTGGGCCTGCCGGTCTCGGTGTCTGTCGGCGTCGGTGACGTCGGAGTCGTCGGAGCCGTCGGTGTTCCCGTCACGCCGCCGTCCTGGCCGCCGTCCTGGCCGCCGTTCTGACCACCGCTGTCGTTGCAGGGCCAGTCCCACACGTCACAGGTCTTGTCCGGGCCCGGCGACTTGCTGGGCGTCCGCGACGGCGTCTGCGAGGGGGTCACGGTCGCGGACGGAGACTCCGACGGGGTCTCCGTCGGCGTCGGCGTGGGACTGGGAGCACCGCCGCCGAAGACGGGCTCCGCGTCCAGGTCCTCCGGCTCCGGGAACGACTCGACCTTCATGCCCTTCAGCGCGTCGGTCATGTAGTCCTTCCAGATCTGCGAGGGGAAGGACGAACCGTGGATCTTGGGCTGGGCGCCGGTGCCGAACATCGACTCGAACTTGCGACCCTGCTTCGTCTCGTCGTCGTCGAAGCGGTACATGTCGATCGCGGTCGAGAGGTTCGGCGTGTACCCGACGAACCAGGCCGAGTTGTTGCCGTCGGTGGTACCGGTCTTGCCGGCCACGTCCCGGCCCGGGATCGCGGCCTTGCGGCCGGTGCCCTTCGGGTGCTCGACGACATCACGCAGGACGTCGGTCACATTGCTGGCGATCGCCGAGGAGAAGGCCCGCTCGGTCTTAGGCTCGTGCTTGTAGATGACCTGACCCTTCTCCTTCACCTCCTTCACGGAGAACGGTTCGTTGCGCTCACCGTTGTTCGCGAAGGTCGCGTACGCGCCGGCCATGCGGATGGCGCTCGGGTCGGAGATGCCGAGGGAGAACGACGGCACGTTGGCCTTGACCAGCGAGCTCTCCCGCAGACCGGCCTTGACGGCCGTCTGGCGGACCTCGTCGATGCCGATGTCCATGCCGAGCTGGACGTAGGGCGAGTTGGCGGAGCGGATCATCGCCTCGCGCAGGCTCATCGGGCCGTAGCTCGCGTCATCGTCGTTGACCTGGAGCCACTCCTCGCCCTTCTCGTTGTGCCAGACCGTGCCGTCGTAGTTCTTGATCCGCAGCTTGTTCTTGCCGGAGTAGCGGCTCTTGTTCGGGTCGACGATCGTGCGGGTCGTGGAGTCCTGGACCTTGCCCTCGTCGGGGTCGCGGACGCCGTACTCCATGGCCGCGGCCAGCACGAATGGCTTGAACGTCGATCCGACCTGAGCACCGGTCTGGTCGGCGTTGTTCGTGAAGTGCTTGGTGGCGTCGGTGCCGCCGTAGATGGCGACGATCTCACCGGTCTTCGGATTGATCGAGGCGCCGCCGAACTGGACGTGCGTGTCCGTCTTCGGCCGCTTCTTCGGGTCGATGTGCTCGTCGTAGACCTTCTTGATGGAGTCCTCGAGAGCCTTGACCTTCTTTTTGTCGAAGGTCGTGTAGATCTCGTAGCCGCCCTGGGAGAGCTGCTTGTCGTCCATCCCCGGATGGTTGTTGATGAAGTTGGCCTTGGCCGTGCTCACCAGGTAACCGACCTGACCGGTCAGCTGGGCGTTCTTCTTCGGCGGCTGCACCCTGGGGAAGGCCGGGTACTTCGCCCGGTCCGCCGCGGTGATGTGCTGGTCCTTGACCATTTCGTCGAGGATCCACGACCAGCGGTCCGTGGCTCGCTTCAGGTTCGCCTGCGGCGTCGCCCGGGGGTCGATCTCGGTGGAGCCGGCCGGGTCGTAGTAGGTCGCGCCCTTGAGGAGCGAGGCGAGGAACGCGCACTCACTCGTGTTGAGGTGCTTGGCGTCCTTCCCGAAGTACGTCCGGGCCGCCGCCTGGATGCCGTAGGCGCCGCGCCCGTAGTACGCGGTGTTCAGGTAGCCCGCCATGATCTCGGGCTTCTCCATCTCGGCACCGACCTTGATGGAGATGAAGAGCTCCTTGACCTTGCGAGACAGGGTCTGCGACTGGTCGTTGAGCAGGTTGTTCTTCACATACTGCTGGGTGATGGTCGAGCCGCCCTGCGTCTCGCCGCCCTTGGCCATGTTCCAGACGGCGCGGCCGATGCCCATCGGGTCGATGCCGGAGTCGTCGCGAAACGTCTTGTTCTCGGCCGAGATCACCGCGTTCTGCATGTCCTTCGGAATCTGGTCGATCCCGATGATCTGCCGGTTGACCTCACCTCCGGTGGCAGCCATCTGCGAGCCGTCGGACCAGTAGTAGACGTTGTTCTGCGCCTTGGCGGCCAGAGCCTCCTTGGGGATCCCCACCTGGGAGTACGCGATGGTCGCCGCGCCCATCACCAGGCCGAGGAACGCCAGGCAGAGGCCTGAGACGAGCTTCCAGGAAGGCACCCAGCGGCGCCAGCCGTACTTGTCGTACCGCGGGTAGTCGATCAGGCGCTTCCTGCCCGGAGGGCGGCCGCCTCCACGGCCGCGACCCGGGCCACCGCCCTGTCCGCCGCCTCCACCACCACGCCGGCCACCGCCGTGACCGCCGCCCGCGCCGCCGTCGGGCGCACGCCGCCGGCCTCCGCGCTGCGCGGCACGACGAGCCTCGGCCCGTCCACCGTAGGTGGGCTCCTCTCCGTACCCAGACGAAGGGGAGCCGGTGCTGACATCCCGTCCCTGGGCCGACCGGCTGCCATGGGGCTGCTGGGCGGCGCGCCGGGCCGCCACGCGGCCGCCACTCGGCGGCTGCGACTGCGGCATTTTGCGACGATGCTCGCTCATCGAACGACTACTCCTCGGGCAGGCGCGTACGCCTGGAAGCGGCAGTTGAGTTCCGGTCCCCCCGAAATGCGCACGGCCGAGCCTCACCAGAAGCCCTCCCGTACCGCAGCCGGTCACCCCGATCACTGACGCACTGCGGCGTCTCTCGGTTCCCGGTGGTCTGCATGCCGCACAGACTACGCACGGCCAAAACCCACCTAGAGGCGAAGTTCACCCCAAATCGGGCAAGTCAGTTGCTGTGAATTGATGATGTGACGCCGGTCACCGTGGCCCCACTTGTCGCAGCAGGATGGCCGTTCTATCGTCGTGATGTATCGAGTCGATACATCAGTACGGCATAAGGGCACACGACAGCGGAGGAGGGGACGGATGAGCAGACGCTCGGGAATCCTCGAGTTCGCCGTTCTCGGCCTTCTCCGCGAGGCGCCCATGCACGGGTACGAGCTGCGGAAGCGGCTCAACACCTCGCTGGGCATCTTCCGGGCCTTCAGTTACGGGACCCTCTATCCCTGCCTCAAGACGCTGGTCGCCAACGGCTGGTTGATCGAGGAGCCGGGCAGCGCCCCCGAAGATGCCCTCGCCGCGTCACTCGCAGGACGCCGCGCCAAGATCGTCTACCGGTTGACGGCCGAAGGTAAGGAGCACTTCGAAGAGCTCCTCTCCCACACCGGCCCGGACACCTGGGAGGACGAGCACTTCGCCGCCCGCTTCGCCTTCTTCGGTCAGACGGAGCGCGAGGTGCGGATGCGCGTACTGGAAGGCCGCCGCAGCCGGCTGGAGGAGCGTCTGGAGAAGATGCGCGCCTCTCTGGCCCGCACACGCGAGCGCCTCGACGACTACACACTTGAGCTGCAGCGCCACGGAATGGAGTCCGTGGAGCGCGAAGTGCGCTGGCTGAACGAGCTCATCGAGAGCGAGCGGGCGGGACGGGATCAGCGATCCGGTCCCGACGCCCCCGCTCAGCACGACAACGATTCTGGAGAAACGGGCGGCCTGCCCCGGCACGGGGGCAGTACCCGGCCGGATCCGTCCGACGACACCGCCAAGTGAATCCCTGCATCCCGCAGGGCTTCCACGATCACACAGGGAGCAACCGGAATGGGTTCGGTTCGCGTAGCCATCGTCGGCGTGGGCAACTGCGCCGCCTCGCTGGTACAGGGCGTCGAGTACTACAAGGACGCCGACCCGGCGTCCAAGGTGCCCGGCCTGATGCACGTCCAGTTCGGCGACTACCACGTCGGTGACGTGGAGTTCGTCGCCGCCTTCGACGTCGACGCGAAGAAGGTCGGCCTCGACCTCTCCGACGCCATCGGCGCCAGCGAGAACAACACCATCAAGATCTGCGACGTCCCGAACTCGGGCGTCACGGTCCAGCGCGGCCACACCCTCGACGGCCTCGGCAAGTACTACCGCATGACGATCGAGGAGTCCGCCGAGACTCCTGTGGACGTCGTCCAGGTCCTCAAGGACAAGCAGGTCGACGTACTCGTCTGCTACCTGCCCGTGGGCTCCGAGGAAGCCGCGAAGTTCTACGCGCAGTGCGCCATCGACGCCAAGGTCGCCTTCGTCAACGCTCTCCCGGTCTTCATCGCCGGCACCAAGGAGTGGGCTGACAAGTTCACCGAGGCCGGTGTCCCGATCGTCGGTGACGACATCAAGTCCCAGGTCGGCGCCACCATCACGCACCGCGTGATGGCGAAGCTGTTCGAGGACCGCGGTGTCCGTCTTGAGCGCACCATGCAGCTCAACGTCGGCGGCAACATGGACTTCAAGAACATGCTCGAGCGCGACCGCCTCGAGTCGAAGAAGATCTCGAAGACCCAGGCCGTCACCTCGCAGATCCCCGACCGCGAGCTGGGCGAGAAGAACGTCCACATCGGCCCGTCGGACTACGTGGCGTGGCTGGACGACCGCAAGTGGGCGTACGTCCGCCTTGAGGGCCGCGCCTTCGGTGACGTTCCGCTGAACCTGGAGTACAAGCTCGAGGTGTGGGACTCCCCGAACTCGGCCGGTGTCATCATCGACGCGCTGCGTGCCGCGAAGATCGCGAAGGACCGGGGCATCGGTGGCCCGATCCTCTCCGCTTCTTCGTACTTCATGAAGTCCCCGCCGGTGCAGTACTTCGACGACGAGGCGTTCGCCAACGTCGAGAAGTTCATCAAGGGCGAGGTCGAGCGCTAAGGCGCTGATCCACTTCGTCGATCGAGGGTCCCCGGTGTTTCACCCGGGGGCCCTCGTCGTATGTGAGTCTTGCTCCCATGCCCGTCGTACGTGATCTGCGCGTACTCCTGCGCCTGACGAACTTCCGCCGCCTCCTCGCCGTCCGTCTGCTCTCCCAGTGCGCCGACGGGGTCTACCAGGTGGCGCTGGCCACGTACGTCGTGTTCTCCCCCGAGAAGGAGACCTCTCCCGCGGCCATCGCCTCCGCCATGGCCGTCCTGCTCCTCCCGTACTCCCTTATCGGCCCTTTCGCGGGCGTGCTCCTGGACCGCTGGCAGCGACGCCAGGTCTTCCTGTACGGAAACCTCCTGCGGACCCTCCTCGCCTGCGGTACGGCGGTGCTGATGCTGGCCTCTGTACCCGACTGGCTCTTCTACGCCTCCGCCCTGTCGGTGACGGCGGTCAACCGCTTCGTCCTCGCCGGCCTCTCCGCCGCACTGCCGCGGGTCGTCGACCCCGAGCGGCTCGTCGTCGCCAACTCCCTCTCCCCGACGGCCGGCACCGTGGCCGCGACCGCGGGCGGTGGTCTGGCCTTCGGAGTACGCATCCTGTCCGAGAACTCCGACGCCGCCGTCGTGATGCTCGGCGCCCTCCTCTATCTCTGCTCCGCCCTCGCCTCCCTGCGGATGCCCCGGGAACTCCTCGGCCCCGACCCGGACCTCATCCAGCCCCGGCTTCGCGCCGCACTGGCCTCGACGGCCCATGGACTTGTGGCGGGACTGCGCCATCTGGCCGAGCGGCGGCCCGCGGCCCGCGCACTGACCGCGGTGACCCTGATGCGCTTCTGCTACGGCGCCCTCACAGTGACCGTGCTGATGCTCTGCCGCTATGCCTGGAGCTCCACGGAGTCGGAAGGGCTCGCGCTGCTCGGGCTCGCCGTGGCGTTCTCCGGGGCGGGGTTCTTCGCGGCCGCCGTCATCTCACCCTGGGCCATCGGGCGGTTCGGCCCCTTCGGCTGGATGATCGTGTGCGCAGGTTCCGCGGCCGTTCTGGAGCCCGCGCTGGGGCTTCCCTTCGCGCAGACCCCGCTCATGATCGCGGCCTTCCTCCTGGGGCTGGTCACCCAAGGCACCAAGATCGCGACGGACACGGTCGTCCAGACGTCCGTGGACGACGCCTATCGCGGACGGGTCTTCGCGCTCTACGACACGCTCTTCAACGTCGCCTTCGTAGGCGCGGCCGCGGTCGCGGCGCTGATGCTGCCGCCCGACGGCCGGTCCGCCCCTGTCGTGGTGATGGTCGCCGCCCTCTATGCGTCGATCACCTTGATGCTGTGGAGCCGACGGAAGGAGGGGTGATGTTTCACGTGAAACATCACCCCTCCGTCGATGCCGCGCGTCGATGTTTCACGTGAAACATCGACCACCCCGGCTCAGTTCTGAGCCGCCCACCACTCCTTGAGCGCCGCGACAGCCGCCTCGTGCCCCATCGGCCCGTTCTCCAGACGCAGCTCCAGCAGGAACTTGTACGCCTGCCCGACGGCCGGGCCGGGGCGGATGCCGAGGATCTCCTGGATCTGGTTGCCGTCCAGGTCGGGACGGATCGCGTCCAGCTCCTCCTGCTCCTGGAGCTGGGCGATCCGCTCTTCCAGTCCGTCGTAGGCCCGCGAGAGGGCGCCGGCCTTGCGCTTGTTCCGTGTCGTGCAGTCCGAGCGAGTCAGCTTGTGCAGCCGCGAGAGGAGAGGGCCCGCGTCGCGCACATAGCGGCGGACGGCGGAGTCGGTCCACTCACCGGTTCCGTAGCCGTGGAAGCGCAAGTGCAGCTCCACCAGACGCGAAACGTCCTTGATCATCTCGTTCGAGTACTTCAGCGCCGTCATGCGCTTCTTGGTCATCTTCGCGCCGACCACCTCATGGTGGTGGAACGAGACACGCCCGTCCTTCTCGAAGCGGCGGGTGCGGGGCTTGCCGATGTCGTGCAGCAGCGCGGCGAGACGCAGCACGAGGTCCGGACCGTCCTCCTCCAGGTCGATCGCCTGGTCGAGAACGGTCAGGGAGTGCTCGTAGACGTCCTTGTGCCGGTGGTGCTCGTCACTCTCGAGCCGCAGCGCCGGCAGCTCCGGCAGCACATGGCCCGCCAGACCCGTGTCGACGAGCAGACCGAGCCCCTTGCGGGGGTGAGCGGAGAGCAGCAGCTTGTTGAGCTCCTCCCGGACCCGCTCCGCGGAGACGATCTCCAGACGCCCGGCCATCTCGGTCATCGCGGTGACGACCTCGGGGGCGACCTCGAAGTCGAGCTGGGCGGCGAAGCGCGCCGCGCGCAGCATGCGCAGCGGATCGTCGGAGAACGACTCCTCCGGGGTGCTGGGGGTGCGCAGCACCCGCGCGGCCAGGTCGTCGAGGCCACCGTACGGGTCGACGAACTCCTTCTCCGGCAGAGCCACGGCCATGGCGTTGACGGTGAAGTCACGCCGGACGAGGTCCTCCTCGATGGAGTCGCCGTAGGAGACCTCGGGCTTGCGCGAGGTGCGGTCGTACGCCTCGGAGCGGTACGTCGTCACCTCGATCTGGTAGCCGCTCTTCTGGCAGCCGACCGTACCGAAGGCGATCCCTACCTCCCAGACGGCGTCGGCCCACGGGCGGACGATCTTCAGGACGTCCTCGGGTCGTGCATCGGTGGTGAAGTCGAGATCGTTGCCGAGCCGCCCGAGCAACGCGTCCCGCACCGAACCGCCGACCAGCGCGAGGCTGAACCCTGCTTCCTGGAAACGGACGGCGAGGTCATCGGCGACAGGGGACACGCGCAGTAGTTCGCTGACCGCGCGGCGTTGCACCTGGCTCAGTGCAGTCGGGGTGTCTTCGTTGGCGTTCGGCACAACAGAAAAGGGTACGTGCCCCGGCCCCCGCCGACGCCCCCCCCTTTCTCTGGGGTCCGGTGATCCGGTCGCCATCGGCTGGAGCAGTCCCCGGCACTTGCTCCCAGCGTGCCTCGTTACCATGCGTGGACACAGCAACGGGGAACCACCTGCACCACTGATTACGACGAGGACGGGCGAACGCGTGGCCGAGGCGGCAGACATCCAGGGGACCCTTCCCTCACCTGCCCGTCGGTGGCTACGGCGCACAGCATCCCTCCTCGCCGGGGCGCCCCTCCTCGCCGGGCTTCTGCAGGGCACGGTGGCCCCGCCGGCCGTAGCTGCGGCCGCCATGGAACCGTCGGCCGTGGCCGCTGAAAACGCCACCGGCTCACGCACGGTCGATGTGTCTCTCGACACGCTCAAACCGACCGCCCCGGTGGAGGGCGACACGGTCACGGTCTCCGGGACGGTGACCAACAAGGGCAAGCAGACCGTGACCGACGCCACGGTGGACGTCAGGGTCGGCCCGCGGATGACGAGCCGGAGCGAGATCGAGCAGATCTCGGGCCGTACCGGTTTCCGGGCCGGAAGCGACCCCTCCCCTCTCGGCGGCCGCTACACGGTCAAGATCCCCCGCCTCGCGGCCGGACTCAGCAAGGACTTCACGCTCTCCGTCCCGGTGGACAAGCTCGGACTCGACGACGAGGGCGTCTACCAGCTAGGCGTCTCCCTCTCGGGCCAGACCGCCTCCCAGCCCGGAAAGCGCGTCCTCGGCATCGAGCGGACCTTCCTCCCGTACCAGCCGGAGGCGACGGAGAAGAAGACCCAGCTCACCTACCTCTGGCCGCTGATCTCCTCGGCTCACGTCTCCGCCCAGACCGGCACCGACGATCAGCAGACGCCGGTCTTCGAGAACGACGATCTGGCCGCCGAGCTCGCCCCAGGTGGGCGCCTGGACCAGATGGTCACGCTGGGCAAGGAGCTTCCCGTCACCTGGGTCATCGACCCGGACCTGCTGGCCACCGTCGACGCCATGACGCGGAGCTATCAGGTCAAGGACGGCACGGGCACGGTGCCGGGCGCGAAGCAGGCAGTCGCCGAGCGGTGGCTGGACGCGCTGCAGAAGGCCGTGGTGGGCCGCAAGGTCGTCGCCCTGCCGTTCGCGGACCCGGACATCGCCTCCCTCGCCCACCGCGGCAAGGACGTCCCCGGCTCACTGAGCCACCTCCGGCCGGCGACGGAGCTGGCCGGGACGACCGTGGAGACCATCCTCCACGTGAAGCCGTCCACCGACTTCTCCTGGCCCGTGAACGGAGCCGTCGACCCCTCGATCATGGACGTGGCGACCTCGGCGGGCGCCCACAAGGTGATCGCCCGCAGCGACAGCTTCCAGGACGACCTCTCGTACACGCCGACGGCGGCCCGCCCCATCGGAGGCGGTACCACCGCCGTCGTCAGCGACGCCTATCTCTCGACGGCCTTCGAGGACGACATGCTTCCCGCCGGGAACTCGATCCTCGCCGTCCAGGAGTTCCTCGCCCACACACTCGCAGTCACCCTGGAACAGCCCGAGCAGCAGCGCAGCATCGTGGTCGCCCCCCAGCGGATGCCGACCACGTCGCAGGCACAGACCATGGCGACCGCACTGCGCGGTCTGACAGCCCAGCGCTGGACGCAGCCGCTCGACCTCATCGCGGCCTCCGCCGTGAAACCGGACCCCGACGCCGCCACCAAGGTGCCGGGCGCCTCCCGCTACCCCCGTGCACTGCGCAAGCAGGAGCTTCCGGTCGAGGCCTTCCGCGACATGAAGAGCACCCGCGCGGACCTGGACGACTTCAAGGTCATCCTCACCCTGCCCGACCGCGTGGTGACGCCGTTCGGCAACGCCATCAGCCGCGAGATGTCGACCTCCTGGCGCGGCCAGGCCCCCTCCGCTGCGCTGTACCGGATCACGGTGCACCAGTACCTCGAGAGCCTCACGCGCGAGGTCCAGCTCGTCGACAAGTCGGATCTCACGCTCTCCGGACGCAGCGCCACCATCCCGGTGACCGTCCAGAACAAGCTGCTGCAGGGCGTGGACGACCTCGTCCTGAGGCTGACCTCCGGCAACAGGACGCGACTGAAGCTCAACGGCGGCGACGCCGTCGCCGAACTCCCGGTCAAGATCGCCGCCGGGCACAGCCAGTCGGTGAAGTTCACCGCCTCGGCCAACGCCAACGGTCCGGTGCCGATGACGGCCCAGCTGTTCACCAAGGACGGCACACCGTACGGACAGGAGATGACCTTCACCGTGAAGGTCTCCGAGATCACTCCAACCGTGATGCTCGTCATCGCCGGCGGCGTGCTGCTCCTCGTCCTCGCCGGAGCCCGGATGTACACCCAGCGCAAGCGCGCGGCGGCCCGAAACGCCGAAGCGGAGACTGCGGAGGGCGACGATCCGGAGCAGCCGAGTGACCCTACGCCGGACACCGGTCCCGAAAGCGGCGACCCGTCCGACGCGGGTGAGAAAGTGGACCGTTGAGCGATGTCGTGGCCGGTCGGCCGGGGACGATGAGGTGGGGTAACCATGAACGCGCCGTACGACGGTGACCGCGGCCAGGGCGTGGGCGGCACCGAGCCGTCCGGCGGAACGCCCGCGGCGACCCCGGGATCCGGCCGACCGCCGGGCCCTCCGTCGCAGCAGCAGCCCGCCTCGGACCCGTACGCCCAGAACCAGTACGCCCAGGACCCCTACGTCCAGGACGCCTACACCCACGACCCCTACCAGGCACGGGACCTGTCCGCGCAGGACCCGGTGACCGAGGCGCTCTACGACCGCGCCGCGCACCCCCCGCCCCCACCGGGTACCTACCAGGAACCTCAGCCGCTCTACCAGCAGCCCGCGGCGCCGCAGCACGCTCCTGACCCCCGGGTGTGGGCGCAGACCCCGGCCCCCGAGCCCGACGGCCCCTCGCGTCATCTGCCGTACGGCGACGACGCCCGTACCGTCCAGTTCACCGGGGTGGACGACCTCGTGACCCGGGCCGGCGACGAGCAGCCCGAGCCGGACGCCTTCGCCCATCTCTACCGGGACCAGCAGACGCCCGGCCAGGTGCCCCCGCCCGCCCCGGAGCCGAATCCGATGCCCGCTCCCGCACCGAAGAAGTCCGGCCGCGCCTCCGGCCTCCTGAAGTCCAGCGCGGTGATGGCGGCCGGAACCCTGGTCTCCCGCCTCACCGGTTTCGTCCGCAGCCTGGTGATCACCGGAGCGCTTGGCGCCGCCCTGCTCGGTGACACCTTCACCATCGCGTACACCCTGCCGACGATGATCTACATCCTCACCGTCGGCGGCGGCCTCAACTCGGTCTTCGTGCCACAGCTCGTCCGCTCGATGAAGAACGACGAGGACGGCGGCGAGGCCTACGCCAACCGGCTGCTGACCCTGGTCATGGTGGCGCTCGGTGCCATCGTGGTCATCGCCGTCTTCGCCGCCCCGCTGCTGATCCGGCTGATGTCGAACACCATCGCCGACGACGCCGCGGCCAACAGCGTCGCCGTGACCTTCGCCCGCTACTGCCTGCCCACGATCTTCTTCATGGGTGTGCATGTGGTGATGGGTCAGATCCTCAACGCCCGGGGCAAGTTCGGCGCGATGATGTGGACCCCGGTCCTCAACAACATCGTCATGATCGTCACGTTCGGCCTGTTCATCTGGGTCTACGGCACCTCCGCCGAATCCCAGATGGGCGTGCAGACCATCCCCGACGACGGGATCCGGCTGCTCGGCATCGGCACCCTCCTCGGCCTGGTCGTCCAGGCGCTGGCGATGATCCCGTACCTCCGGGAGACGGGCTTCCGCTTCCGCCCCCGCTTCGACTGGAAGGGCCACGGCCTCGGCAAGACGGTCAAACTCGCCAAGTGGACCGTGCTGTTCGTCCTCGCCAACCAGGCCGGTGTGCTCGTCGTGACCCAACTCGCCACCGCGGCGGGCGAGGAGTCCGGCAAGAACGGCGCGGGCTTCCTCGCGTACTCCAACGCCCAGCTGATCTGGGGCATGCCGCAGGCCATCATCACCGTCTCGGTCATGGCCGCCCTGCTGCCCCGCATCTCCCGCGCCGCACACGACGACGATCCCGGCGCCGTCCGCGACGACATCTCGCAGGGCCTGCGGAACTCCGCCGTCGCGATCGTCCCGGTCGCCTTCGCCTTCCTGGCGCTCGGCGTCCCGATGTGCACCCTGCTCTACGCCTCCAGCGGCGTCCAGGCCGCCCAGGGCATGGGATTCATCCTGATGGCCTTCGGCCTCGGCCTCATCCCGTACTCGGTCCAGTACGTCGTCCTGCGCGGCTTCTACGCCTACGAGGACACCCGGACGCCGTTCTACAACACGGTCATCGTCGCCGCCGTCAACGCGGCTGCCTCGGCAGCCTGTTACTTCGTGCTCCCCGCCCAGTGGGCCGTCGTCGGCATGGCCGCCTCCTACGGGCTCGCCTACGCCGTCGGTGTCGGCGTCGCCTGGCGGCGCCTGCGCAACCGGCTGGGCGGCGACCTGGACGGCGCTCACATCATGCGGACCTACGCCCGCCTCTGCCTGGCCTCGCTACCCGCCGCGATCGTGGCAGGCGCCGTCGGCTTCGGCCTGTTGAAGCTTCTCGGCGAGGGTGCTCTCGGCTCGCTCGTGGCCCTGCTGGTCGGCGGCGCTGTCCTGCTCGGCGTCTTCTTCGTGGCCGCCAAGCGCATGCGGATCGCGGAGCTGAACTCCATGGTCGGTATGGTCCGTGGACGCCTGGGACGATAGGAAGCAGCTGCCGCGCAACCATCGTCGGCTGCCGCGTGTCGTGCATAGCGGCCGACTGTGGGCACAATTGGCATGGCTGTTGGATGTGGCGCAACGGATGGGGAGGCAGGAACGACGGTGGCGGAACGTAGCACGGCTGCCGTCGACGTGGCCGACAACAGCGGTGACGACCCGCTGACCGCCAAGGCGGAGAAGGCCGCGACCGACGGGGTGGCGGAAGCGCAGGACACGGTGGAGAAGTCCGCCGAGGTCGTAGAGGACGACGCCGCTCAGCGGCAGAACGGCGAACAGCCCTCCATCGAGACTCCCGAGCTGCACAGCGGCCACAAGTTGGCCAAGCGCTACCGCCTGGAGGAGTGCGTCACTCGTCTGGACGGTTTCAGCAGTTGGCGTGCCGTCGACGAGAAACTTCGACGTGCGGTCGGGGTCCATCTGCTGCCGGCCGACCACCCACGGGCCCGTTCGGTCCTCGCGGCGGCCCGTTCCTCGGCGCTGCTCGGTGACCCCCGATTCGTCCAGGTCCTCGACGCCGTCGAGGAGAACGACCTCGTGTACGTCGTGCACGAGTGGCTTCCGGACTCCACCGAGCTGACGGCGCTGCTCGCCGCCGGTCCGCTGGAGCCGCACGACGCCTATCAGCTCGTCAGCCAGGTCTCCCAGGCCATGGCCGCCGCGCACCGCGAAGGCCTGGCGCACCTCCGTCTCACCCCCAGCGCGGTACTGCGCAGCTCCACGGGCCAGTACCGGATCCGCGGCCTGGCGGTGAACGCCGCGCTGCGGGGCATCAGCGCCGATCGCCCCCAGCGCACCGACACCGAGGCCATCGGCGCCCTGCTCTACGCGGCGCTGACCCAGCGCTGGCCGTACGACAGTGACGCCTACGGTCTCTCCGGGCTGCCCAAGGGTGTCGGCCTGCTCCCCCCCGACCAGGTGCGGGCCGGGGTCCACCGCGGTCTCTCCGAGATCGCGATGCGCGCCCTGGCCAACGACGGGGCCACCGCCTCGCGCCAGGAGCCGCCCTGCACCACTCCGGACGAGCTCGCCAAGGCAGTCGCGGCGATGCCCCGCATCCGCCCGCCGGAGCCCGAGTTCCCCTCCCCGCCCGACTACCAGCGCACGACCTACCAGCAGGGCACCTACGGACGCCCGCAGCCCCGCCCGGGCGTCGCGGTCACCCAGCCCGTGGTCGCGCCCCCCGCCCCGCTCGAGAGCCGCACCGGCAGGGTCCTGAAGTGGGCCGTGTCGGCGCTGCTCATCGCCGCCCTCGGCCTCGGCAGCTGGCAGATCGCGGACCGGCTCCTCGACCAGAAGACCGCGAGCACGCCCGACAATCAGCAGCCCGAATCCAACGACAAGCCGACGCCACAGGAACCCGCGCCCTCTCTGGAGATTCTCCAGGCATTCGAATTTTCGCCCCACGGGCCGGGAATCCAGGAAGACCAGGTGGGAAATGCGATCGACAACAAACCAAGCACCTCCTGGATAACCCCTCAATATAAGAATTACGCAAACTTCGGCAACCTTCCCAACAGGCAAGAGGGAAGCGGCGTAATTGTGGATCTGGGTGCGGTGAAGAGCCTTACAGGTCTACGCGTGTCTCTTTACAGGACTGGGCATACGGTCGAGGTCCTCGCCGCTGATGGCGCATCAGGGAAACCTGGGAGCCTCACCGACTTCCCCCACCGGCTGAGCTCGCTCGAAAAGACTGGAAGCGAGATCACCATGCAGGCCAAGGAACCGATCCGCACTCGCTACGTTCTTGTTCGCATCACTGAGCTGCCTACGGATGGTTCGCCCAATCTTTATCGCGGAGGGATCTCCGAGATCAAGGCATTCGGCAACTGATCAGACTCCAGGCATCAGCGGCTAGGCACGTGGCCCAGGTTCCGGGGGCTCAAACGGACGGTCGGTGGGGAGAAGACGCCCCTTCACCCACCGACCGTCCGAAAATTTGCACTAGCCGCAGTGCCCCCAGCCCGAATAGTCTCCAGCGTTGCCTACACGTCCACCGAATCGCACGCAGTTTCCGGACGCGTAGATGCTCTTGGGACCAGCATAGTAAGAGAAGTACCCGGCGTCGCCGACTTCAGTTCCCCCGAGGACCTGAATCCAGGCCTCCATCCACAGCTTGACCCCGGGTGTGCGTGACGTGGTAATCACACAGTTGCTGCCGTTGCTGTAGTACAGGTCGACCCAGCCCGTGTCGAAGGCAATCCGATCGATTCTCTTCCCAGAGCAACCCGTTGCCGCCTGTGCTGTGCTGGCCCCCGCGAAGACACTGACCCCTGCAATCACGGCCATAACCGCACCCATCGCCGCGCTACGTATCAACTTCATTATCCCCCATCACCTTTTCTGTCTGGGTTTTCTGTTTCCCCGCAGCACCTATTTGATCATGACAGATATCAGGAGAGAGATGAAGTATCCCCAGAGCGAAGTGAGTTCGATCACCGTGGATTGGCGAGGTCGCAGGGAAGCATCATTTACACCGGGCCATACTCTGGCATTGAATGGCGAACAGCGGCTCTACCGAAGGAGGGGACTGTGCCAGGCGAGCCCCGCGCGGCCGATTGTCCTGACAGTGAACTCCTGGCGCGCCATGTCGCCGGCGACCCCGACGCCTTCGGTGAGCTTGTGCGGCGCCACCGCGATCGCTTGTGGGCTGTGGCCCTGCGGACGCTGGGGGACCGTGAGGAGGCCGCTGACGCCCTCCAGGACGCCCTGGTCTCCGCCTTCCGGGGCGCCCACACCTTCCGCGGTCAGTCGGCCGTCACGACCTGGCTCCACCGCATCACGGTGAACGCCTGTCTCGACCGAGTCCGCAAGGCCGCGTCCCGCAAGACCTCACCCATGGACGACACCGCACGGTTCGAGCAGCTCCTCGAACCCGCGGAGTCGGCCGAGGCCCCCGCCGAACGCCAGGACCTCCACCGTGAACTGGTGGCGGCGCTCGCCACGCTCCCCGCGGACCAGCGAGCTGCCCTCGTCCTCGTGGACATGCAGGGCTACCCGGTGGCGGAAGCCGCCCGCATCCTGGACGTCCCCGCCGGAACGGTGAAGAGCCGCTGTTCGCGCGGGCGCGCCCGACTGCTGCCCATGCTCAGCCATCTGCGCGCCGACACCGTGAGTAACGAAGGCCCCGACCGGGGAAGGAACCGGACGCCGGGGACATCCGTCCCACCGGTGTCGGGGCCATCGGATACCGGACCGAGCGGGCCGGCTGCTGTGAAGGGCGGAGGTGGGCGCGCGTGACTTCCACGACCGGCAAGGCCGACACAGCGCAGCACCCGGACGTCTCGGAGATCTCCGACCTGACCGAGGGGCTGCTCTCGCCGTCCCGCGCGGCAGACGTACGTCGCCATATCGAGGGCTGCTCCCTCTGCGCGGACGTACAGACCTCCCTGGAGGAGATCCGAGGTCTGCTCGGCACCCTGCCCGGCCCGCCCCGCATGCCCGCCGACATCGCCGGCCGTATCGACGCCGCCCTGGCCGCCGAAGCACTGCTCAACGCCACCACCCCCGACGTCGGCACGCATGTTTCACGTGAAACAGCGAGCGATCACCCCGGCGTGCGTCCCTCCACGGCGTCTGCCATCGTCCCGGACCGCCCGGCCGGCCACTCTCGCGCCACCACCGGTCCGGGTCGCTCCAAGCCCCGTCGCCGCCGCGTCGCCGCTCTCGGGGCGGTCTTCGGCGCAGCGGCGCTCGGCATGACGCTCTTCCTCACCCAGGGCGGCATGCAGTCGCTGACCGGCGGTGAATCGGCCGACACCAACACCGCCGCGAGCGATGTCGGCGACGAGCGTTTCAACGACCGGCCGGTGGAAGCCCAGGTCCAGGAGCTGCTTCAAGGGGACAGCCTCAGGGCCCCCCAGACCAGCCCGGAATCGCTCAGCGCCGAGGGCGGCAACACCCCCAAGCGGGGGACGGCCGAGCCCCTGCCCGACTGCGTCAAGGCCGGCACCGGCCGCACCGACAGCGTGCTCGCCTTCCAGAGGGGCGACTATCAGGGAACACCCGCCTATCTCCTCGTCCTGCCCGAGGGTGCCACGGGCACCCATGTGCAGGCGTACGTCCTGGATGCCTCCTGCGCCGATAGCGCGGGACAGGCCAAGGCCGAGATTCTGTTTACGCAGACCTACCCCCGTTCCTGACTCCTGCCGTGCCGTGCGGCATTCTCGGGAATGCTGGCCCCGTAGGATCCGTTGGGTGGGGTGAGAGTCACCGAAACGACCGCCCCGTAGGCAGTAGGCAGTCTGCAGAGACGAGGAAGAAACCCGTGAGCGACGTCCGTAACGTGATCATCATCGGCTCCGGGCCCGCGGGTTACACCGCTGCGCTCTACACAGCGCGTGCGTCGCTGAAGCCGCTGGTCTTCGAGGGTGCTGTCACCGCTGGTGGCGCTCTGATGAACACGACCGACGTGGAGAACTTCCCCGGCTTCCGTGACGGCATCATGGGCCCGGACCTGATGGACAACATGCGCGCCCAGGCCGAGCGCTTCGGCGCCGAGCTGGTGCCCGACGACATCGTGGCCGTGGACCTGACGGGCGAGATCAAGACCGTCACGGACACCGCAGGCACCGTGCACCGCGCCAAGGCCGTCATCGTCACCACTGGCTCCCAGCACCGCAAGCTCGGTCTTCCCAAGGAGGACGAACTCTCCGGTCGCGGAGTCTCCTGGTGCGCCACCTGTGACGGGTTCTTCTTCAGGGACCAGGACATCGCCGTCGTCGGCGGCGGTGACACCGCGATGGAGGAGGCCACCTTCCTCTCGCGCTTCGCCAGGTCCGTGACGATCGTCCACCGCCGTGACTCCCTGCGCGCCTCCAAGGCCATGCAGGAGCGTGCCTTCGCCGACCCGAAGATCAAGTTCGCCTGGGACAGTGAGGTCGCCGAGATCCACGGAGACCAGAAGCTCTCCGGTCTGACGCTCCGCAACACCAAGACGGGCGAGACCACCGAGCTGGCGGCGACCGGTCTGTTCATCGCCGTGGGCCACGACCCGCGCACCGAACTCTTCAAGGGCCAGCTGGAGCTTGACGAGGAGGGCTACCTCAAGGTCGACGCCCCTTCGACCCGGACCAACCTCGCCGGTGTCTTCGGAGCCGGTGACGTCGTCGACCACACGTACCGCCAGGCGATCACCGCTGCGGGCACCGGCTGCTCCGCCGCACTCGACGCCGAGCGCTTCCTCGCCGCTCTCGCCGACAGCGAGAAGAGCGAGAAGCTCGCCGAGACCCCCGCGGTCTGACTCCCATCCTCACCACTCACACCCCGCAAAGTTAAGGGAGGTTGCCGTGGCCGGCACCCTGAAGAACGTGACCGACGCCGACTTCGACGAGGTCGTCCTCAAGAGCGACAAGCCTGTCCTGGTGGACTTCTGGGCCGAGTGGTGCGGCCCGTGCCGCCAGATCGCCCCGTCGCTGGAGGCCATCGCCGCTGAGCACGGCGAGATCGAGATCGTGAAGCTCAACATCGACCAGAACCCGGCTACGGCCGCCAAGTACGGCGTCATGTCCATCCCGACGCTCAATGTGTACCAGGGCGGCGAGGTCGTGAAGACGATCGTCGGCGCCAAGCCGAAGGCCGCGCTCCTCCGCGACCTCGAGGGCTTCGTCGAGGCCACTGCCTGACACCCCTGTTTCACGTGAAACACCGACGGCCCGCCTCCTCAGGGAGGCGGGCCGTCGTCGTGAGAGTCGCAGGGGCACGGTCAGAGCGGCCGTAGCGCCGGTTCCTTCTGGACGGCGCCCAGAAGCCGGTCCAGCGCCAGCTCCACGTCTTCCTTCCACGACAGCGTCGTCCTCAGCTCCAGCCTCAGGCGCGGATACGTCGGGTGGGGCCGTACGGTCTTGAAGCCCACCGCCGTGAGGTGGTCGGTCGGGAGCACACAGGCCGGCTCCTTCCACCGCGCGTCCCCGAAGGCCTCGATCGCCTTGAAGCCTCGTCGCAGCAGATCCTTGGCGACGGTCTGCACCATCATCCGGCCGAGCCCCTGCCCCTGATACCCCGGCATGATCCAGGCAGTCATCAACTGGACGGCATCTGCGGAGACCGGGCTTGTGGGGAAGGCCATGGAACGCGGCACGTACGCGGGAGGCGCGTACAGAACGAAGCCGACGGGCACCTCGTCGACATAGACCACGCGACCGCAGGACCCCCACTCCAGGAGCACCGCCGAGATCCAGGCCTCCTTCTCCAGCTCCGGCCGGCCCGCCTTCACCGCCGCTTCCCCGCTCACCGGGTCCAGCTCCCAGAAGACACAGGAGCGACATCGCTTGGGGAGGTCAGGGAGGTTGTCCAGAGTGAGCGGTACGAGCCGACGCCCCACGGCTGTTCCCTCGCTTCCCACGGCCTTCGCAGTACGGATACGCCCTCCCAGAATCGTATCGATGGGGCGATCAGGGCGATACCGCTCGCAGGCAAAGGGCGGGCCGTGTTCCGGCTCTCACCGGATCACGGCCCGCCCTGGGTCGCGGAGGAGTTCGCTGCGGTCAGCCCTCTCCGTCCTGGTCGCTCTGCTCGGAGTTCCCCTGATCCATGACTCGTCCCTCGCCGGGGGCCAGGGTCGAGAGGATTCGCTCCAGATCCTCCATCGAGGCGAACTCGACGACGATCTTGCCCTTCTTCTGGCCAAGATCGACCTTCACCCGGGTCTCGAAGCGATCCGAGAGCCGCGAGGCCAGATCCGTCAGCGCCGGAGAGACACGCGCCCCGGCCCGGGGCCCCTTGGGCTTGGTCGTGGCCGTGGGCTCGGAGCCCATCAGTGTCACGATCTCCTCGACCGCACGCACCGAGAGCCCCTCGGCCACGATCCGGTACGCCAGCTTGTCCTGCGTCTCCGGGTCCTCCACGGAGAGCAGAGCGCGCGCGTGGCCCGCGGAGAGCACACCCGCAGCAACACGTCGCTGGACCGGAGGGGAAAGCCGCAGCAGACGCAGCGTGTTGGAGACCTGCGGACGCGAACGCCCGATCCGGTCGGCCAGCTGATCATGGGTGCAGTTGAAGTCCTTCAGCAGCTGGTCGTAGGCAGCGGCCTCTTCCAGCGGGTTCAACTGCGCCCGGTGAAGGTTCTCCAGGAGCGCGTCCAGGAGAAGCTTCTCGTCCTCCGTCGCCCGGACGATCGCGGGGATGCGCTCCAGGCCTGCCTCACGGCACGCCCTCCATCGGCGCTCACCCATGATCAGTTCATAGCGCTCGGAACCCAGCTGCCGTACGACGACGGGCTGCAGCAGGCCGACCTCCTTGATGGAGGTGACCAGCTCCGCGAGAGCGTCCTCGTCGAACACCTCACGCGGCTGCTTCGGGTTGGGCGTGATGAAGTCCAACGGCAGCTCGGCGAAGTGTGCCCCGGCGGGAGACTCCGGCTCCGCCACCACCGGCGCCTCGACGGCCGGGACCACACTGTCCGGGGACTGCGGGCTCTGCGGCAGGGTCGCCACCTTCGCGGCTGCCACCCCTCGGTCCGAGGAGAGCGCCGGAACGGCCACAGGAGAAGCGGATCCCGCCGCCCCACCGGCTGTCGGCACCTGCCGCTCCTGGGGAGCAGCGGGGATCAGCGCACCGAGCCCACGCCCCAACCCTCTACGTCGCTCACTCACTGGATCCCCTCCGACATGCTGTGCTGGCTGTTCTGGTGACCCGTGTGGCCGTGCTGCGGATCGTAGTGAATACCGACACCTCGCAGCGCGATCTCACGGGCCGCCTCGAGATACGACAGAGAGCCGCTGGAGCCCGGGTCGTACGTGAGGACGGTCTGTCCGTAGCTCGGCGCCTCCGAGATGCGGACAGACCTCGGGATACTGGTCCGCAGCACCTCCTCGCCGAAGTGGCTGCGCACCTCGTCGGCGACCTGCGAGGCAAGCCTCGTCCGGCCGTCGTACATGGTGAGAAGAATCGTCGAGACGTGCAGCGTGGGGTTGAGGTGTCCACGCACCAGGTCCACGTTCCGCAGGAGCTGGCCCAGGCCCTCCAGTGCGTAGTACTCGCACTGGATCGGGATCAACACTTCGGCGCCGGCCACCATGGCGTTGACCGTGAGCAGACCGAGCGACGGTGGGCAGTCGATGAGGATGTAGTCCAGTGGCTGCTCGTACGCCTGGATGGCCCGCTGCAGCCGGCTCTCCCGTGCCACCAGCGACACGAGCTCGATCTCCGCACCGGCGAGATCGATGGTGGCAGGGGCGCAGAAGAGGCCCTCGACATCCCGCACCGGCTGCACCACGTCGGAGAGCGGCTTGCTCTCCACGAGGACGTCGTAGATCGAAGGAACCTCGGCGTGGTGATCGATACCGAGAGCCGTAGAGGCATTGCCCTGGGGGTCGAGGTCGATGACCAGCACACGGGCGCCGTGCAGCGCCAGGGAAGCAGCAAGATTGACCGTCGTGGTCGTCTTGCCCACTCCGCCCTTCTGGTTGGCCACTACCATCACGCGGGTCTGGGCAGGCCGGGGAAGACCCTCGCCGGCACGACCCAGTGCCTCTACTGCCAGTTGGGCAGCACGACCGATGGGGGTGTCGTCCATCGGGGGCGGTGTTTCACGTGAAACATCCTCCCCCGCCGATTCGGTTCGGGGACCGGGGACCGGATCGGTCATCGGTCCCGCGATGTTGGCGTCGGACCGCAAGGATTCACTCTCCTCGGCTTCAGGCTCGCGATGAACAGAGCCTGCCATGCTTTCGGGGTCGTGAACCAGCGAGGCCCGTGGTTCTGTGGATGAATCCACCTCTGTGGACAATCCCGTCCCCCTCGCGAGTGGTTTCGCGAGGGGTTTCCGGTCCCGGGGCGTGGCAGCCGCGCGGCCGCGGCTGATGATCCCCTGCAGCAGTGAGCGACGTTTCACGTGAAACACGATGCACGCGCAGCCGACCCAGGACCGTTCGACACTCCGAAATACGTACGTATGGCAGCTTGTACGGACCAGTTGCGCAGTGCTGACGGCTCATATGCGTCGCGTTGGCGGCTCAGCGGCGGCGCCGGGTCCTGCTCGGGCGAGCGGCCTTGGCCCGCTTCGCGGCGAATCTCACACCGCCCGGGCTCTCGCCGACCTCCACCCGTACGACGGTCGACAGCGGGTCCACAATCCCCTCGCCGACCTGAAGCACGGAGGTACCCACCACACCGAGCTTGGAGAGCGCGGCTCTGGCACCGTCGATCTCCTCCTCCGCGGTGTCGCCCTTGAGGGCCAGCATCTCGCCGTACGGACGCAGCAGCGGAACGCCCCAGCCAGCCAGCCGGTCCAGAGGCGCCACGGCACGCGCCGTCACGACATGCACCGGAGAGAAGTCGCCGAGTACCTCCTCGGCACGGCCCCTCATCACCGTCACATGGTCCAGACCCAACAGCTCGACGACCTCCTGGAGGAAGTTCGTCCGACGGAGCAGCGGCTCCAGGAGCGTGATCTTCAGGTCCGGGCGCACCAGCGCCAGCGGAATGCCCGGCAGCCCGGCCCCCGAGCCGACATCGCACACGGTGACGCCCTCGGGCACCACCTCGGAGAGCACGGCGCAGTTCAACAGGTGCCGCTCCCAGAGACGGGGAACCTCACGTGGGCCGATCAGCCCCCGCTTGACGCCCGCGTCCGCGAGGAGCTCCGCGTACCGGACGGCCTCCGGGAAGTACTCGCCGAATACCGTCCGCGCCTGTTCGGGCGCAGGGGGGAGCTCCGCTGCCTCCGTCACGGGAACCGTCCTTCCGCACCGCACCCGTGGGTGCGAGCGCACTGTGGTGGCTGACTATCAGGCTGACAAGATCGGCCCCGCCTGCGAGCAGACGGGGCCGACACTGCGAGGGGGGTCAGGCAGGGAGTACGACGACGAAGCGCTGCGGCTCCTCGCCCTCGGACTCGCTGCGCAGACCGGCGGCGGCGACCGCGTCGTGCACGACCTTGCGCTCGAACGGGGTCATCGGGTCCAGCTTGACCGGCGCACCGGTCGACTTCACCTCGGACGCGGCCTTGGCACCGATCTCGGCGAGCTCGGCACGCTTCTTGGCGCGGAACCCGGCGATGTCGAGCATCAGCCGGCTCCGGTCACCGGTCTCCCGGTGCACGGCCAGGCGGGTCAGCTCCTGGAGCGCCTCCAGCACCTCGCCGTCACGGCCCACGAGCTTCTGCAGGTCACGGCCGCTTGAGTCACTGATGATCGAGACCGCGGCCCGGTCCGCCTCGACGTCCATGTCGATGTCGCCGTCCAGGTCGGCGATGTCGAGCAGACCTTCGAGGTAGTCGGCCGCGATCTCACCCTCCTGCTCCAGGCGGGTCAGGGTGTCGCCACCCTCGGCGGCGGCGGAGGTGGTGCCTTCCGTCACGGATGGTCTCCTTCTACTTCTTGGACGACGGGTGCTTCGGGCGCTGCTGGCCCTTGCGCTGACCGGACTTGCCCTGGCGGGAGCCGCCGGAGTTGGCCCGGCTCGGCCGCGCGGGCTTGTCGCCCTGCGCCGAGCCCTCGGCCGCGTCCTGCGGCTTCTTCTCCAGCGAGGTGGTGGGCTCCTTGGCGACATCGCCGGACTCGGCGGTCTCCTCGACGCCCTTGGCCGGGGCGTGCTGCGCTGCGGCCTGCCGCTTCGCCTTGGTCTGCCGCTTGGGCTGCTGACGCTTGGCCGCGGCACCACCCTCGGCTTCGGCGGTGACAGTGTCGCCCTTGATCACGGTGCCGTCGGCCTGGGCGGCGAAGCCGGCCCTGGCCAGGCCCGCGAAGAAGCGGCGCTCGTTCTCGTTGCGGTCGGCGCCCTTGGCCACGATCGCCTTGACCACGCTCTTCCGGCGACGGCCGCGGACCTCACTGTGCGCCGTGACGCTCTTGAGCAGGCGCTGGAGGTAGGCGTCCTGGGCCTTGCTGCCCGGCGTCGGGTTCTGGTTGATCACGTACATCTGCTGGCCCATGGTCCACACGTTCGTGGTCAGCCAGTAGACGAGGACACCGACGGGGAAGTTGATGCCCATGACGGCGAAGATCACCGGGAAGATGTACATGAGCATCTTCTGCTGCTGCATGTACGGGGTCTTCACGGAGAGGTCGACGTTCTTCATCATCAGCTGGCGCTGCGTGTAGAACTGCGAGGCCGACATCAGGACGATCATGACCGCCGTGACGATGCGGACCGAGGTCAGCGTCGCGTCGAGAGCGGCGACCTCGGCGGCGCTGTCCGTGAAGGTGGACGCCAGCGGAGCGCCGAAGATGTGTGCCTGCCGCGCGCTGTCGAGCAGCGACTGGTTGATGACACCGATCTCCTTGCCGTCGGCGATGTGGGAGAGCACCGCGTACAGGGCGAAGAAGAACGGCGACTGCGCCAGGATGGGAAGGCACGAGGAGAGCGGGTTGGTGCCCGTCTCCTTGTACAGCTTCATCATCTCTTCGGACTGACGCTGCTTGTCGCTCTTGTAGCGCTCCTGGATCGCCTTCATCTTCGGCTGGAGCGCCTGCATGTTCCGCGTCGACTTGATCTGCTTCACGAAGAGCGGGATCAGACAGATACGGATCAGCACCACGAGGGACACGATCGACAGGCCCCAGGCCCAGCCCGTGTCAGGGCCGAAGATCGCCCCGTACAGCTTGTGGAACTGGACGATCACCCATGAGACAGGTGTGGTGATGAAGCTGAAAAAATTGGCAATCGTGTCCACTAATCAGGCTCCTTGAGCATTGGGCGAAGTCTCTGCGGCCGGGCTCGTCTCGGCGGGGGACCCGCCCTTGTCGCCACGCAGGGCGTTCCGCAGCAGTTCGTGCCAGCGAGGACGCTTGCGCGGGGGTACGTGGTCCACGCCGCCGGGCGACCACGGGTTGCACCGCAGAATGCGCCAGGCGGTCAGGGCAGTGCCCTTGATCGCGCCATGCCGGTCGATGGCCGTGAATCCGTAGTGGGAACACGACGGGTAGTACCGGCAGACGGGCCCCAGAAGGGGGCTGATCGTCCACTGGTACAGCTTGATGAGAGCCAGCAGCGGGTACTTCATCGCGCGCCCCCTCCGAGGAGCCGCTGAAGCGCGGCGTCGAGGTCTCGGGCCAGCTGTGCGTGATCGGCGTCGCCGGCTCCGGGCAACGCCCGTACGACCACCAGGCTACCGGGGGGCAGCTCGGACAGTCGTTCGCGGACGAGATGGCGCAGGCGTC
Source organism: Streptomyces sp. NPDC057271 (assembly GCF_042668715.1). NCBI lineage: Bacteria > Bacillati > Actinomycetota > Actinomycetes > Kitasatosporales > Streptomycetaceae > Streptomyces > Streptomyces sp. NPDC057271. The sequence continues at coordinate 15,428 of NZ_JBHUYJ010000062.1, read as the reverse complement.
GCTTCACCTGGTTGCGTACGACGGCACCGCCCACGGCCTTGCTCACGACGAAACCCGCACGCGTCGGGGGAGCGCTCTCCCCAGGCGCGTGCGGGTCCGTTGCACCGCTGCGTAGGTGGACGACGAGGAGCGGGCGACCGGCCCGGCGCCCTCGGCGTACCGCGGTTGCGAAGTCCTCGCGCCGCCTCAGCCGATTCTCGGTAGGCAGCACGTCATGACCTGTTTAAGCGGATCAGGCGGACAGGCTCGCGCGACCCTTGGAACGGCGGTTCGCCAGGATGGCGCGACCGGCACGCGTACGCATGCGCAGGCGGAAGCCGTGGGTCTTCGCGCGACGACGGTTGTTCGGCTGGAAGGTGCGCTTGCTCACTCGGGGGCTCCAGAAATGATTCGTAGATGGCGGGACATCGCCTGGCTGTCACCGTGCGCCCACGAGTAGCTCGCAATACGCCCGAGTGCACCGCTTCACGATCACAGACCGTGATCTTTGCCCATCGGAGGCAGGCGGCAGCAGCCATCGACAACTCGACCTGGTTACGGTACGCGCGGCTACGCCATCCGGTCAAACCGACCGATCGCCGGGGTCCATTGTGCACAGGCTGTGGACAACAACTTGAACCAGGTCATCCGCCGCGACTACCGTGGCTGGACCCTTCTCAATCTTTTTTCCGTTCTGTCCTTCCTGTCCTGGCGGACATCGACCCACCGTCCCGAGAACCACACGTTCGTGGGACCAACGAGGAAGCGTGCCCTGTGGCTGACGTACCTGCCGATCTTGCCGCAGTGTGGCCACGCGTGCTGGAGCAGCTCCTCGGAGAAGGCCAGCAGGGCATCGAGCCCAAGGACAAGCAGTGGATCGAGCGCTGCCAGCCTCTCGCACTCGTGGCCGACACGGCGCTTCTCGCCGTCCCGAACGAATGGGGCAAGCGCGTCCTCGAAGGACGCCTCGCGCCGCTCATCAGCGAGACCCTCAGCCATGAGTGCGGCCGCCCGATCCGGATCGCGATCACTGTCGACGACTCCGTCGGCGAGCCGTCCCCGCTCGCGCCCCCGGTCCAGCAGCAGCCGCCCCGGTACGACGAGCGGCCGCCGGCGGAGACGTACGAGAAGTACGACGGCTACGGCCACCGGCCACTGCCGGACGACGGCCTGCCCACCGCGCGCCCCGCGTACCCGGACTACCAGCAGCAGCGGCCCGAGCCGGGCTCCTGGCCGCGCAGCCAGGACGACCTCGGCTGGCAGCAGCCGCGCCCCGGGTCCTTCCAGGAGCGCGACCCGTACACCGGCCCGCGCCCGCAGCAGTCCCAGCAGCCCCGCTACGACGAGCGGCCGTCCGCCTACGACCAGCCGCAGCGGCCGGAGCGGGCCGAGTTGCCCGACCCGCCTCGCGCCGGAACCGGCCCGCGCCCCGGCGGCCCTGGTGGTCCCGGCGGACACGGCGGGCCCGGCGGCCCTGGTGGTCCCGGCGGACACGGTGGGCCCGGCGGACACGGCGGCCCTGTGTCGGGTCACGGCGGAGGAAGCACCGGCATGGCATCCGGGCAGGGTTCCGGGTCCGGCGCACCGGGCGAGCAGCACGCGCGTCTGAACCCCAAGTACCTCTTCGACACCTTCGTCATCGGTTCCTCGAACCGGTTCGCGCACGCCGCCGCCGTCGCGGTGGCCGAAGCGCCGGCGAAGGCGTACAACCCGCTCTTCATCTACGGGGAGTCGGGCCTCGGCAAGACCCACCTGCTCCACGCGATCGGGCACTACGCGCGCAGCCTGTACCCCGGCACGCGCGTGCGGTACGTGAGCTCCGAGGAGTTCACCAACGAGTTCATCAACTCGATCCGCGACGGCAAGGGCGACACCTTCCGCAAGCGCTACCGCGACGTGGACATCCTGCTGGTCGACGACATCCAGTTCCTCGCGAGCAAGGAGTCGACTCAGGAGGAGTTCTTCCACACCTTCAACACCCTCCACAACGCGAACAAGCAGATCGTGCTCTCCTCGGACCGGCCGCCCAGGCAGCTGGTGACCCTGGAGGACCGGCTCCGCAACCGCTTCGAGTGGGGCCTGACCACCGATGTGCAGCCGCCGGAGCTGGAGACGCGTATCGCGATCCTCCGCAAGAAGGCGGTCCAGGACCAGCTCAACGCCCCGCCGGAGGTGCTGGAGTTCATCGCCTCCCGCATCTCGCGGAACATCCGTGAGCTGGAGGGCGCACTGATCCGTGTGACGGCCTTCGCGAGCCTCAACCGGCAGCCGGTGGACCTGGGGCTGACCGAGATCGTCCTCAAGGACCTGATTCCCGGCGGCGAGGACTCGTCGCCGGAGATCACCGCGCCGGCGATCATGGCGGCCACGGCGGACTACTTCGGCCTGACGGTGGAGGACCTCTGCGGATCCTCCCGCAGCCGCGTCCTGGTGACGGCTCGGCAGATCGCCATGTACCTGTGCCGTGAGCTCACCGATCTGTCGCTGCCGAAGATCGGCGCGCAGTTCGGCGGCCGCGACCATACGACCGTGATGCACGCGGACCGCAAGATCCGCGCGCTCATGGCCGAGCGACGCTCCATCTACAACCAGGTCACCGAGCTCACCAACCGCATCAAGAACGGCTGAGAGAGCCGCTCCGCACCTTCCAGGGCGCTCCGGGAGACACCCTCCCGGGGCGCCCTTCCGCGTGCCCTGGGGCGGTCTCCGGCGTGGTCCACACGTCTGTGCACAGGCCGGCCTGTTCGATTTCTCCGTGGCGGTAGCGCGTTCTCCACAGATTGCGGGATGATCTTCCGTCCACAGGGTGGGGACTCCGGAGTTATCCGGATCCTCTCCACAGGCTGGGCGGGCTGGGGATCAAGACCCCAGGTCAGAAGGGTGTGGATTTGTTGGCAACCTTGATCCACAGGCTGTGGACAAATCTTTCGCCCACAGGGGGTCCCGTTGGTTGTCCACTGGCAACCCACAGGGGTGGCTCCGTTGCCCACAAGTTCTCCACACCCCTGTCCACTGTTCGGCAACGAAACGCCCGGGGTCACCGCGTCGAGTGAAAGCGGTCACACCAAGGAAGACGATTGGGCTGTGGGGAACGTGGGTAAAGCTGGGGACAGCGCTGGGGAGAAGTCCCCATGGCCTGTGTACCGGGTGTGCAGAACTTTCGGGTGTCCACAGAGAACCCCTGTTGTCCACCGGTGCCACCCACAGGGGCAGTGGACAAAAAACCGTGGTTGACCTGCGCATACGACGTTATCCACGGTTTCCACAGGCCCTACTACTACTCCCACCTAGAGTTAGCCCGGAATCCGCTTCGAAGTGGGACCTGTGCACAACTCGACGCCGGAGCCTCCCCGACCTCTTGTCGCGACTTGACCCCGAGCCGCACCGAGTGTCGGCGGCGTACGTCAGACTGGTTCCCGCAGTCGACGAAGAGCCAGCAACAGCAGGAGGCGGTTCCGGTGAAGATCCGGGTGGAGCGCGATGTACTCGCGGAGGCGGTGGCCTGGGTGGCCCGTAGCCTTCCGGCCCGTCCGCCGGCGCCCGTGCTCGCGGGCCTTCTGCTGAAGGCCGAGGACGGCGCGCTGAGCTTCTCGAGCTTCGACTACGAGGTCTCGGCCCGCGTCTCCGTCGAGGCGGAGATCGAGGAGGACGGCACCGTCCTGGTCTCCGGCCGTCTGCTCGCCGACATCTGCCGCGCCCTCCCCAACCGCCCCGTGGAGATTTCCACAGACGGTGTACGGGCGACCGTGGTCTGTGGCTCCTCCCGCTTCACCCTCCACACCCTGCCTGTGGAGGAGTACCCGGCCCTGCCGGAGATGCCCACCGCGACCGGCACCGTGCCCGGTGAGGTCTTCGCCTCCGCCGCCGCCCAGGTCGCCATCGCCGCCGGCCGTGACGACACGCTGCCGGTGCTCACCGGTGTGCGCATCGAGATCGAGGGCGACACGGTCACCCTGGCCTCCACCGACCGCTACCGCTTCGCGGTCCGCGAGTTCCTGTGGAAGCCGGAGGCCCCCGACGCCTCCGCGGTGGCCCTGGTGCCCGCGAAGACCCTCCTGGACACTGCCAAGGCGCTCACCAGCGGTGACACCGTCACCCTCGCGCTCTCGGGCTCCGGCAAGGGCGAGGGCCTGATCGGTTTCGAGGGCGCCGGCCGCCGGACCACCACCCGGCTGCTCGAAGGCGACCTGCCGAAGTACCGGACGCTCTTCCCCACCGAGTTCAACTCGATCGCGGTGATCGAGACCGCGCCGTTCGTCGAGGCCGTCAAGCGTGTGGCCCTGGTGGCCGAGCGCAACACCCCGGTCCGGCTCAGCTTCGAGCAGGGCGTGCTGATCCTGGAGGCCGGCTCCAGCGACGACGCACAGGCTGTGGAGCGTGTGGACGCGCAGCTGGACGGCGACGACATCTCGATCGCCTTCAACCCGACGTTCCTGCTGGACGGCCTGAGCGCGATCGACTCCCCGGTCGCCCAGCTCTCCTTCACGACGTCCACCAAGCCGGCGCTGCTGAGCGGCAAGCCGGCCGTGGACGCGGAGGCCGACGAGGCCTACAAGTACCTGATCATGCCGGTGCGTCTCAGCGGCTGAGTGTGCTCGGGCGGCCGTCGACTGAGCGGCTGACCCCACAGGTGTGCACGGGGGTCCGGGCGTAGGCTCGGACCCGGGTACACCGCACACGACGCTTAAGGAATCTCTGATGGAGCTCGGTCTCGTCGGTCTCGGCAAGATGGGCGGCAACATGCGTGAGCGCATCCGCCGCGCAGGCCACACCGTCATCGGATACGACCGCAATCCGGACCTCGCCGATGTCCACAGCCTGGAAGAGCTTGTGGGCAAGCTGAAGGGTCCGCGGGTCGTGTGGGTCATGGTCCCCGCCGGTGCCGCGACCCAGTCCACCATCGACGAGCTGGCGAACCTGCTCTCCCCCGGCGACATCGTGGTGGACGGCGGGAACTCCCGCTGGACCGACGACGAGAAGCATGCCGAGGAGCTCGCCGCCAAGGGCATCGGCTTCGTCGACTGCGGTGTCTCCGGCGGTGTGTGGGGCCTGGAGAACGGCTACGCGCTGATGTACGGCGGCGACGCCGAGCACGTGGCGCGGGTCCAGCCGGTCTTCGACGCGCTCAAGCCCGCCGGCGAGTTCGGCTCGGTCCACGCGGGCAAGGTCGGTGCGGGCCACTTCGCGAAGATGGTCCACAACGGCATCGAGTACGCGATGATGCAGGCGTACGCCGAGGGCTGGGAGCTCCTGGAGAAGGTCGACTCCGTCACCGACGTGCGCGAGGTCTTCCGCTCCTGGCAGGAGGGCACGGTCATCCGTTCCTGGCTGCTCGACCTGGCGGTCAACGCGCTGGACGAGGACGAGCACCTGGACCAGCTCCGCGGTTACGCACAGGACTCCGGCGAGGGCCGCTGGACCGTGGAGGCCGCCATCGACAACGCGGTGCCGCTGCCGGCGATCACCGCCTCGCTGTTCGCGCGGTTCGCCTCGCGGCAGGACGACTCCCCGCAGATGAAGATGATCGCCGCGCTGCGCAACCAGTTCGGTGGCCACGCGGTCGAGTCCAAGAAGTAGTCCACAGGCTGTGCACCTCCCGGGGCACAGCAGCCGGGGGAAGGTCGGCGCACACCATGCACGTCACGCATCTGTCGCTGGCCGACTTTCGCTCCTACGCCCGGGTCGAGGTCCCGCTCGACCCGGGCGTCACCGCTTTCGTGGGCGCCAACGGCCAGGGCAAGACCAATCTGGTCGAGGCCGTCGGCTATCTCGCCACCCTCGGCAGCCATCGCGTCGCATCGGACGCCCCGCTCGTACGGATGGGGGCGGAGCGGGCGATCATCCGCGCCGCGGTCACCCAGGGCGAGCGCTCCCAGCTGGTCGAGCTCGAACTGAACCCGGGCCGGGCGAACCGCGCCCGTATCAACAGGTCCTCGCAGGTCAAGCCCCGTGACGTGCTGGGGATCGTGAGGACCGTGCTGTTCGCTCCGGAGGACCTGGCCCTGGTCAAGGGCGACCCCGGCGAGCGTCGGCGCTTCCTCGACGACCTGATCACGGCGCGCGCGCCGCGCATGGCGGGCGTGCGCTCCGACTACGACCGGGTCCTCAAGCAGCGCAACACCCTGCTGAAGTCCGCGGCCATGGCGCGGCGGCACGGCGGCCGCGGCATGGACCTGTCGACGCTGGACGTGTGGGACCAGCATCTGGCGAGGGCGGGGGCCGAGCTGCTCACGCAGCGGCTGGATCTGATCGGTGTGCTGCAGCCGCTGGCCGACAAGGCCTACGAGCAGCTGGCGCCCGGCGGCGGACCGATCCTGCTGGAGTACCGGCCGTCCGCGCCGGGGTTCGGGCACACACGGGAGGAGCTGTACGAGCAGCTGATCGCCGCGCTCGCGGAGGTGCGCAAGCAGGAGATCGAGCGGGGTGTGACGCTCGTCGGCCCGCACCGCGACGAGCTGGCGCTCAAGCTGGGCGACCTGCCGGCCAAGGGGTACGCGAGTCACGGCGAGTCCTGGTCGTACGCGCTGGCGCTCCGGCTCGCCTCGTACGACCTGCTGCGGGCGGAGGGGAACGAGCCGGTGCTCGTCCTCGACGACGTCTTCGCCGAACTGGACGCCCGGCGCCGGGAGCGGCTCGCGGAGCTGGTGGCCCCGGGCGAGCAGGTGCTGGTGACGGCGGCGGTGGACGACGACGTGCCGGGGGTGCTCGCCGGGGCGCGGTACGGGGTCGCGGGCGGGGCGGTGGAGAGGCTGTGAGGCACGTGAGGCACGTGAGGCACGTGAGGCACGTGAGGCACGTGAGGGGCGCGAGGCTGTGAGCGAGAACCGGAGTCCCGAGGCCGGCCAGGTCGATTCCGCTCCCAAGACGCCCGAGCCCTCCGGTGTGGACCTCGCCCGGGTGGCGCTGCGCGCCGCCAAGGAGCAGGCGAAGGCGCGGGGCGCGGCGGCCCAGCAGAAGAAGCAGGCGCGGCGGGGCGGCGGGCTGCGCTCGGGCGCGCACGCCGACGGGCGGGACCCGATCGGTCTGGGAGCCGCGATCAACCGGCTCATCACCGAGCGAGGCTGGGAGACGCCCGCGGCGGTGGGCGGGGTCATGGGGCGCTGGCCGCAGATCGTGGGCGAGGACCTGGCGAAGCACTGTGTGCCGCTGAAGTACGACGAGGATCCCGAGGAGCGGGTGCTCACCGTGCAGTGCGACTCGACGGCGTGGGCGACACAGCTGCGGCTGCTGGCGCCGCGGCTGGTGGCGCGGCTGAACGAGGACCTGGGGCACGGGACGGTGCGGGTGATCAGGGTTCTGGGGCCGGGGGCTCCGCGCAAGGGGTACGGGCCGTTGCGGGCGCCGGGGTCCGTGGGGCCGGGGGACACGTACGGCTGACGTCGCCTGGGCGCGGGGTCCAGGCGCGGGACGCGGGGCCCAGGTACGAGGCCCAGGCGCGGGACGCGGGGTCCAGGCGCGAGGCGCGGGGTCCAGGCGCGGGGTCCAGGTACGAGGCCCAGGCGTGGGGCGCGGGGTCCAGGCGCGGGACGCGGGGCCCAGGTACGAGGCCCAGGCCCAGGCGCGAGGCCCAGACGCGGGGCACCCGGGGGTACCCCGGGTGCCGGGGGTCCCGGGGTCCCGGGGTGCGGGGCAGGCGTGGGCAGTGCGTTCGTGACGTCGTGCCCACCCTTGCCCTCCCCCTGCCTCCGGCGGGGGACCCCCATGCGGAGCGTATGCCCGCAGCGGCTGTCGCGGCGGTGCCCACAACGCGCTACGACTCGAAGCGCTGGGTGGCCGTCAGGGGCTTCTGGAGCCCCTCCCCGGATATGGGGAGTCGTCTCGCTCCCGCCCAGGGCGGCACATGCGGACTCAGGTACCGGCAAACCCCCATTCGTGTCAGCGCTACCGGTAGACTGGTAGACAATCCCGCCACCCCGCGGAACAAGTCGAACGACGCAGCCGCTCCCGTATGCCCGGAGAACGGCCTGTGCTGTGCCAGAAAGGGCGCTTCGTGGCCGATTCCGGCAACCCCAACGAGAACATTCCGTCCGCCAACGCTGCGTCGTACGACGCCAGCGCGATCACCGTCCTCGAGGGTCTGGACGCGGTCCGCAAGCGACCCGGCATGTACATCGGCTCGACCGGTGAGCGCGGCCTGCACCACATGGTGCAGGAGGTCGTCGACAACTCCGTCGACGAAGCCCTGGCCGGGCATGCGGACACCATCGACGTGACGATCCTGGCCGACGGCGGCGTCCGCGTCGTCGACAACGGCCGCGGTATCCCCGTTGGCATCGTCCCCTCCGAGGGCAAGCCGGCCGTCGAGGTCGTGCTGACGGTCCTCCACGCGGGCGGCAAGTTCGGCGGCGGCGGCTACGCGGTCTCCGGCGGTCTGCACGGCGTCGGCGTCTCCGTCGTCAACGCCCTCTCCACCAAGGTCTCGGTGGAGATCAAGACCGACGGCCACCGCTGGACGCAGGACTACAAGATGGGCGTCCCGACCGCGCCCCTCGCGAAGCACGAGGAGACCGACGAGACCGGCACCACGGTCACGTTCTGGTCCGACCCGGACATCTTCGAGACGACCGAGTACTCCTTCGAGACGCTCTCGCGCCGCTTCCAGGAGATGGCCTTCCTCAACAAGGGCCTCACCATCGCCCTCACCGACGAGCGCGAGTCCGCGAAGGCGACCGTCGGCGCCGACGACCCGGACGCCGAGGCGGCCGCCGAGCCCACCGCGCGCACGGTGAAGTACCACTACGAGGGCGGCATCGTCGACTTCGTGAAGTACCTCAACTCGCGCAAGGGCGAGCTGATCCACCCGACCGTCATCGACGTCGAGGCCGAGGACAAGGAGCGCACGCTCTCGGTCGAGATCGCGATGCAGTGGAACTCGCAGTACAGCGAGGGTGTGTACTCCTTCGCGAACACGATCCACACGCACGAGGGCGGTACGCACGAGGAGGGCTTCCGGGCCGCGCTGACGGGTCTGGTGAACCGCTACGCGCGGGACAAGAAGCTGCTGCGGGAGAAGGACGACAACCTCACGGGTGAGGACATCCGCGAGGGTCTGACGGCGATCATCTCGGTCAAGCTGGGCGAGCCGCAGTTCGAGGGCCAGACGAAGACGAAGCTGGGCAACACGGAGGCCAAGACCTTCGTCCAGAAGATCGTCCACGAGCACCTCAACGACTGGTTCGACCGCAACCCGGTCGAGGCCGCGGACATCATCCGCAAGTCGATCCAGGCGGCCACCGCGCGCGTGGCGGCCCGCAAGGCGCGCGACCTGACCCGCCGTAAGGGTCTGCTGGAGTCGGCGTCCCTCCCGGGCAAGCTGAGCGACTGCCAGTCGAACGACCCCACCCAGTGCGAGATCTTCATCGTCGAGGGTGACTCCGCCGGCGGCTCGGCCAAGTCCGGCCGTAACCCGATGTACCAGGCCATCCTGCCGATCCGCGGCAAGATCCTGAACGTCGAGAAGGCGCGGATCGACAAGATCCTGCAGAACACCGAGGTCCAGGCGCTGATCTCGGCCTTCGGCACCGGAGTCCACGAGGACTTCGACATCGAGAAGCTCCGCTATCACAAGATCATTCTGATGGCGGACGCCGACGTCGACGGTCAGCACATCAACACCCTGCTGCTGACCTTCCTCTTCCGCTTCATGCGTCCGCTGGTCGAGGCCGGGCACGTCTACCTCTCCCGCCCGCCGCTCTACAAGATCAAGTGGGGCCGGGACGACTTCGAGTACGCGTACTCGGACCGTGAGCGCGACGCGCTGGTCGAGCTGGGCAAGCGGAACGGCAAGCGGATCAAGGAAGACTCGATCCAGCGCTTCAAGGGTCTGGGCGAGATGAACGCCGAGGAGCTGCGGGTCACCACGATGGACGTGGACCACCGTGTCCTCGGCCAGGTGACGCTGGACGACGCGGCCCAGGCGGACGACCTGTTCTCGGTGCTGATGGGTGAGGACGTCGAGGCCCGGCGTTCGTTCATCCAGCGCAACGCCAAGGACGTTCGCTTCCTCGACATCTGAGTCGGTCTCAGCTGACCGTACGAAAGGACTGACGACCAGCAATGGCCGACGAGAACCCCCCCGTGACCACCGAAGAAGAAGAGCCGGTACTGCGGATCGAGCCCGTCGGGCTCGAGACCGAGATGCAGCGCTCGTACCTCGACTACGCGATGTCCGTCATCGTGTCGCGTGCGCTGCCCGACGTCCGTGACGGCCTCAAGCCCGTCCACCGGCGCGTGCTGTACGCGATGTACGACGGCGGCTACCGGCCCGAGAAGGGCTTCTACAAGTGCGCCCGCGTCGTCGGCGACGTCATGGGCACGTACCACCCGCACGGCGACTCCTCCATCTACGACGCGCTCGTCCGCCTCGCCCAGCCCTGGTCGATGCGGCTGCCGCTGGTGGACTCCAACGGCAACTTCGGTTCTCCGGGCAACGACCCGGCTGCCGCCATGCGGTACACCGAGTGCAAGATGATGCCGCTGGCCATGGAGATGCTCCGGGACATCGACGAGGAGACCGTCGACTTCCAGGACAACTACGACGGCCGCAACCAGGAGCCGACGGTCCTGCCGGCGCGCTTCCCGAACCTGCTGGTCAACGGCTCGGCCGGCATCGCGGTCGGTATGGCGACCAACATCCCGCCGCACAACCTGCGCGAGGTCGCGGCCGGTGCCCAGTGGGCGCTGGAGCACCCGGAGGCCACGCACGAGGAGCTGCTCGACGCGCTCATCGAGCGCATCAAGGGCCCCGACTTCCCCACCGGCGCGCTCGTCGTGGGCCGCAAGGGCATCGAGGAGGCGTACCGCACCGGTCGCGGCTCCATCACGATGCGTGCGGTCGTCGAGGTCGAGGAGATCCAGAACCGCCAGTGCCTGGTGGTCACGGAGCTTCCGTACCAGACCAACCCGGACAACCTCGCGCAGAAGATCGCCGACCTGGTGAAGGACGGCAAGATCGGCGGCATCGCCGACGTCCGCGACGAGACCTCGTCCCGTACCGGCCAGCGCCTCGTCATCGTGCTCAAGCGCGACGCCGTCGCCAAGGTCGTGCTCAACAACCTGTACAAGCACACCGACCTGCAGACGAACTTCGGCGCGAACATGCTGGCGCTCGTCGACGGCGTGCCGCGCACCCTCTCGCTGGACGCGTTCATCCGTCACTGGGTGACGCACCAGATCGAGGTCATCGTGCGCCGGACCCGCTTCCGGCTGCGCAAGGCCGAGGAGCGCGCCCACATCCTGCGCGGTCTGCTCAAGGCGCTGGACGCGATCGACGAGGTCATCGCGCTCATCCGGCGCAGCGACACGGTCGAGGTCGCGCGCGAGGGCCTGATGGGCCTGCTGCAGATCGACGAGATCCAGGCCAACGCCATCCTCGAGATGCAGCTGCGCCGGCTCGCCGCGCTGGAGCGCCAGAAGATCGTCGCCGAGCACGACGAGCTGCAGGCGAAGATCAACGAGTACAACGCGATCCTCGCCTCCGAGGAGCGTCAGCGGCAGATCGTCAGCGAGGAGCTGGCGCTGCTCGTCGAGAAGTTCGGCGACGACCGCCGCTCCAAGCTGGTGCCCTTCGACGGTGACATGTCCATCGAGGACCTGATCGCCGAGGAGGACATCGTCGTCACCATCACGCGTGGCGGCTATGTGAAGCGGACCAAGACCGAGGACTACCGCTCGCAGAAGCGCGGTGGCAAGGGCGTGCGCGGGACGAAGCTGAAGCAGGACGACATCGTCGACCACTTCTTCGTCTCCACGACCCACCACTGGCTGCTGTTCTTCACCAACAAGGGCCGGGTCTACCGGGCCAAGGCGTACGAGCTCCCGGACGCCGGCCGGGACGCCCGCGGCCAGCACGTCGCCAACCTGCTGGCCTTCCAGCCGGACGAGCAGATCGCCGAGATCCTGGCGATCCGCGACTACGAGGCCGCGCCCTACCTGGTGCTCGCCACGAAGGCCGGTCTGGTGAAGAAGACCGCTCTGAAGGACTACGACTCGCCGCGGGCGGGCGGTGTCATCGCGATCAACCTCCGGGAGACGGACAACGGCGCCGAAGGCACTGCCGACGAGCTGATCGGCGCCGAGCTGGTCTCGGCGGAGGACGATCTGCTGCTCATCAGCAAGAAGGCGCAGTCGATCCGGTTCACCGCGACGGACGACGCGCTGCGTCCGATGGGACGCGCCACGTCGGGTGTCAAGGGGATGAGTTTCCGCGAGGGCGACGAACTGCTCTCGATGAATGTCGTCCGGCCCGGTACGTTCGTGTTCACCGCCACCGACGGTGGGTACGCGAAGCGGACCAACGTCGACGAGTACCGCGTCCAGGGTCGCGGTGGCCTCGGTATCAAGGCCGCCAAGATCGTGGAGGACCGTGGTTCGCTGGTGGGCGCGCTGGTGGTCGAGGAGACGGATGAGATCCTCGCCATCACGCTGTCCGGCGGTGTGATTCGTACGCGAGTCAACGAAGTCAGGGAGACCGGCCGTGACACCATGGGCGTCCAGCTGATCAACCTGGGCAAGCGGGATGCCGTCGTGGGCATCGCGCGGAACGCCGAGGCGGGCAGCGAGGCCGAAGAGGTCGACGCGGCCGGCGCCGAGATCGGCGAAGGCGTCGAGGCCGCGACCGCGGTCGAGGCAGCCGAGGGCACCGAGCCCTCGGCCGGGGAGCACGAGGAGTAGAGCGTGAGTGGAGCCACGGGCGCAGGTTCGGCGGCTGCCGGAGCTTCTGCTGGTGCCGGAGCGAACGGTGCCCGTGGCTCCGCCACGGACTCCCAGGGGGTTGCGGTGACGGACACCCGAGGGCAGGGGCCCTCGTACGAGACGTACAACGGGCCGCTGCCCGGCGAGCGCGCCGGCGCGCAGCAGCCGAGCGGGCCGTACCATCCGCCGCAGGCGTACGGCGCTCAGGCGCCGGCCGCCGGCGGTCAGAACACCGGCGCGGTGCGCCGCCCGCGTACGGGGGCCCGCACCACGCCCCGTACGCGCAAGGCGCGGCTGCGGGTGGCCAAGGCCGACCCGTGGTCGGTGATGAAGGTGAGCTTCCTGCTCTCCATCGCGCTGGGCGTCTGCACGGTCGTGGCCGCCTCGGTGCTGTGGATGGTCATGGACGCCATGGGCGTCTTCTCGACCGTCGGCGGCACGATCAGTGAGGCGACGGGCTCGAACGAGTCCAACGGCTTCGACCTGCAGTCGTTCCTGTCGCTGCCGAGGGTGCTGATGTTCACCTCGGTGATCGCCGTGATCGACGTGGTCCTGATGACCGCGCTCGCGACGCTGGGCGCGTTCATCTACAACCTGTCGGCCGGTTTCGTGGGCGGTGTGGAGCTGACGCTGGCCGAGGACGAATGAGCCGCGTGGGGGCCTCGGCCGTGCTCATCAGGGGCTCCGCCCCGGGCGATTTTGGGACTGGCCCCCACGTGCGCTAATCTTCAGGAGTCAGCGCGCGGGACACACTCCGCAGAGCGCGGCGGGGCTATAGCTCAGTTGGTTAGAGCGCATCCCTGATAAGGATGAGGCCACAGGTTCAAATCCTGTTAGCCCCACAGTTTGATCGGCCCGGACGGTTCACCCGTTCGGGCCGATTGCTTTTCGCGCGACCGGCCCTGCCTAGGTCACCGATCGGTATCGGTCGGTGTGTAGAGTGGGCGTCAGAAGTCTCCTACGTCAACGAAAGACGAGGTCGCGCGGTGAAGAAGCTTCTCCTGGTCGCACTGGCCGCCATCGGCGGGCTCCTCGTGTACCGCCAGATCCAGGCGGATCGCGCCGAGCAGGATCTGTGGACGGAGGCGACCGACTCCGTGCCCGCAGGTTCGGGTGTCTGAGTCGCAGATTGTCTGAGGGTGAAGCCCCGGCCGCGTTCCCGCGGCCGGGGCTTCGCGCTGTTTCTGGACCGTGACGCCTCGCCCTTTGGGTTCACCTCGGCAAATCACTGAGTTGCGAGAGCAAAGCTGAGTGATCGCGGTCAAGGGGCGATGAGGTGAGAGCGCGCCGGACAGCGGTCGGCGCGGTGGCGGGGGCGTCGCTCGCTCTGCTGTCGCTGTCGCTGTCGCTGCCGGTACCGGGAGCGGTCGCGGCGGACGGGGAGAGGTCCCAAGGAGACGCCCGGGGAGACGCCCAGGAGTCGCCTTCGGAGACGTCCCGGGAGCGTCCCGGACGTCTCAGGGGGACGCCCGGGGAGACGTCCCGGAAGACGTCCCAGGAGCCGCCCGCGGAGACGCCCGCGGAGACGTCCCGGGAGACGTCCGGAGCCGGGAGCCTGGTGATGGTGCTGGACTCGGTACTACGCGGCCGATCCGGAGGAGCGCGGGAGCAAGGACGCCTCCGGCGCGGCGCGCTGGCCGCTGGAGCTGGTCCTGGGCGTCGAGACACCGCTGCCCGCCGGGACGGTCCCGGCACGGTCGGGGCCCGCGTACGGCTCCGGCGGGAGGGACGTCGTCCTGCCCACCGGCGATCCCCGGGACGTCCGTGGTGGGACTGGCTTCGACGGCGCGCGGACGCTCGGGCGTGGTGCCTGGCGGGACCGCCTGCTGTCCTCCCAGACCCTCTGGACAAGGTGCCGGTCGGCTGGGGACGGCAGCTGCGCTACGGCGTCGAGTACGCCAACGAGCCGACGGTCGAGGGGACTTCGACGGTGACCTCGTACGGCGGTACGCAGGTGTACACCCCCGCCCGGCACCCGGTGGACGGCGGCACGGGCGAGTTCAGCTCCCTTACGCGCTACGACGGGCAGCCCGCGGCGCTGGGCACGGGGACCGTCCCGGTCGCCTGGACCAACCGGCACGGGAGCAGCTCCGACGTCGTGCCCGTCCACACCAAGGCGGCTCCTCCATCGCCGTCACCCTCGGCCCGCGGACGGCCGGGACCGCCGAGAACCCGCGGATCGCCGTGGTCCTGCGGGTCACCGTCCTCGGCGAGGAACGCGCGAGCCCGGAGCACGGGGCGGGACCGGTGGAATAGCGGGACAAGCGGGGCGAAGCCTCGGTGCGCGCAGACAGCGGAGGGACGGGCGGGGCAGGATGGACCGTCACCGGGGCCGCCCCGGCGGGCGGCGGAGCCGTCGTACTGATCGCAGGGGCGGTGTTCCTCGCGAAGCGGGTACGGGGCGGGACAGCGACGGACACGAGGAGAGGCGCGTGAGGACGCAGCGCGTGAGGACGAGGCGGCGGGGGTCGAAGCGGACCGCCGGATCGCTGGTCGCGACGGCCACGGGTGTGGCGGGTGCGACGGCGGCGGTGTTCACGGCCGCGGCGGTGTTCACGGCGGCGGCGCTGCCGGGTACGGCGTGGGCGGCCGACGGGGGAGCGTACGGCTTCGACGGCGGGGCCACACCGATCAAGGGCGCCGCCACCAGCCTGGACGCCCGGCAGTTGAAGGCCGGCCAGAGCTACCGGGACAGCATCAAGAAGGACGGCAAGCTCTACTCCCGTGTCGCCCTCGACTACAGGCAGAACGCTGTC
>NZ_JBHUYJ010000061.1:46589-46879 GCF_042668715.1 Streptomyces sp. NPDC057271 | reverse complement strand
GGGGGGTTGCCGGGTTGAGGTACCGGCCTGGAATTCCGGTGCGGGTTCTGCGAAGCCGTCCGTGGGGACGGCCGTCGCGGAGCCCGCCATAGCGGACCCCGGACAGCTGCCGCTTCGACACCGGCCCTCCCTCCAGGCCGTGCAGGGTACTGAGCCCCGGACGGTGGACCTCACCGCCGAGGACGACACCCAGACGCTGCCCCGGCTCGACTCGCTGGAGCGCAAACTGAAGGACCTGGAGCAGCAGTTCGGCTGAGAGAGCCGACACGGACGGCGGGGCGGCGTGAGAG
>NZ_JBHUYJ010000061.1:0-46579 GCF_042668715.1 Streptomyces sp. NPDC057271 | reverse complement strand
AACCACACCACCTTGCCCACGCCGTGGGCCTCCACACCCCAGGAGTCGGCCAGCTCCTGGACCAGCACCAGCCCCCTGCCGTTCGTACCGTCGTCGGCGATCGGCACGCGCGGCTCGGGGGTCCCGGAGACGAAGTCCCGCACCTCGACCCGGAGGCTGTCGGGGACGACGGTCGCGGTGACCACGGCGCCGTGATCGGTGTGGATCAGCGCGTTGGTGACGAGTTCGCTGGTGAGGAGCTCCGCGACGTCGGAGGCGCCGGGCCCGCCCCAGGTCCGCAGCATCCTGCGTAACGCATGGCGCACCTCCGGCACCGCGGTGAGATCCTCACACCCCACCTTTCGCAGCAGTTGAGTCGGCTGTCGCGCCTCCCCGGCCATAACCCCCACCCACATGTCGGTACACAACTCCTCGAACAGGTTCACGGAGATGCATGCCCCACCCACCGGCCCGCATTCATCGAGGGCAGCTGTCGCGGAAGTCCGCGGCGTCGGTGGTGGGGAAGTCACCGGCATGCGCGACCACTCCGTCCGTCGGCAGCCGGGGTCGGCCCGCCGGGACCCGTTCAGTGCGGGGGCGGCAGCGGGTCAAGGGCGTTGGCGACGGAGCAGCCGCCCTCCCCGGGCATCCGCTGGATCCGGGACGGCACCCACACCTCGGTGGCGCCGGGGCTCACGCGGGCGAGAACACAGTCCTGTGCGTCGAAGCCGTTGCCCTTGACCGACAGGAGAACGCCGACCCGGTCGCCTTCGGCCCTCACCTCGGTACGGATCGCGGGATCCAGGTCCAGGCCGGCGAGTCCACGGCGCACCTCGGCCTCGTCCGCCCGGCCGTTCTCCGGCACCCGGGGGAGCTTCGCGCGCAGTTCCTCGTACGGCAGCCGGGGCGGTTCCGGTGGCGGGGCGAAGGTGAGGGGCGGGCCGTCGGGGCAGTCCACCTCACGGGGCTCCTCACGCCACTCCGACCTCGGCGACACCCGGATCGCGAAGCAGCGCAGCACGGTGATCTGCTCAAGGTCGAACCGCGGGTTGTACGCCGAGCCGGAGGTGCGGACGACGAGGTCGACGCCGTCCCCGTCGTGGGTCGAGGTGCCCGTCACCTTGAGTACGTCCACCCCGTCGAGGCCGGAAGCGGAACGCCCGACCTCCTCCGCCGTACGCGGACGCTGACCGTGGAGCCGCTCGCCGGCCTTCTGCGCCACGTCCCGTGCGGCGTCGGCCGCGTCGCCCTCGGAGGTCTGCATCGATCCGCAGCCGGCGATGAACAGCGACAGCGGTGCGAGCAGCAGTAGTCGGCGCATGCGATCACCTTCCCGGCCCCGCCCTCCGGCGGGCACCCGCTCACATACTCATATCGGCGTGGGTGGTTGCAAGGGGGCTTGGCGCGGGCTCAGGCGAGGGCGGCGACCAGCAGGACGAAGGCGGCGATGATGACGGCGACGCGGACGTGGTGGAAACGGTCCCAGCGCTTCATCTGCTCCTTCCAGTCGGCGGGCCGGGTGTCGGGGGTCCAGGTCTTGCCCCGGTTGTTGATGGGGACGAGCAGCAGGATCGACATGACCACGCTGAGGATCAGCAGCGCGCCGGCGGTGACGACGAGGCCGGTGCCGGGGTGGCTCCACGCGGCGGCGGCCCAGGCCGCGACGAGGACGAGCGAGGTGACGTACCAGACCGGCATCACGGCGCCGAGCATCCGGCCCCCGTGGGAGCGGCCGAGCTGGCCGCTGTCCTCCGGGAGGGCGTCGAGGATCGGGTTGACGACGAAGGCGACGGAGAACTCCACCCCCACCATCACGCCGACGACCACGGTGGTGCAGACCTCGAGTGCGTTGAGCATGACGACCCCTCCTGGGAATCTAGCGTCGCTAGATGTCGATGCGACGCTAGCGCTGCTGCCGCTCGATTGTCTAGCGGTGCTAGAATCGATCCATGTCGGTACAGGAACGCAAGGAGCGCGAACGGGCGGCCCGCGAACGCCTCATCGTGGCGACGGCCCGTGAACTCGCCGAGCAGCAGGGCTGGGACGCGGTCACCACCCGGCTGCTGGCCGAGCGCATCGAGTACAGCCAGCCGGTTCTCTACAGTCACTTCCGCGGCAAGCGCGAGATCATCGGCGCCGTCGCCCTGGAGGGCGCCGCCGAGATGGCCGCGGCGTTGCGGGCCGCGACCTCCGCCGCGGACGGTCCGCGCTCCCGGGTCACCGCGCTCGCCCGCGCCTACCTCGACTTCGCCGAGCGCAACCCGGCGGTCTACGACGCCATGTTCCAGCTCGACGGCGGCCTGGCGTTCGCGAGGGAGGACACCCCGGAGCCTCTGAAGGACGCCTTCGCCGCCCTCCTCGAGAGCCTCCGTGAGGTCGCCGGGGACGGCGTCCGTCCGGGGCTGTTCACCGAGGTGTTCTGGGCCTCCCTGCACGGGCTGGCGACCCTGACCCAGGCCGGCCGCCTGCCGCCGGAGGACGCCGGGCACAGGGTGGAGCTGCTGGTGGACAGGCTCGCCGTGGTCTGACGTGGCGTGGCCCCCAGGCGCCTCGGGGCAGGTGGGACGTTCGCGGCACGCTTCAGGGCCGGGGGACGTTCCGCAGGTTGGAGCGGGCCATCTGGAGCATACGGCCCACCCCGCCGTCCAGGACGATCTTGCTCGCCGAGAGGGCGAAGCCGGAGACCATCTCGCGGCTGATCTTCGGGGGGATCGAGAGCGCGTTGGGGTCGGTCACGATGTCGACGAGCGCCGGACCCTTGTGCCGGAAGGCGTCCTTGAGGGCGCCCGCGAGGTGTTTGGGCTTCTCCACGCGGACGCCGTAGGCGCCCGCCGCGCGGGCGACGGCGGCGAAGTCGGGGTTGTGGTTGGTGGTGCCGTACGACGGAAGGCCGGCGACCAGCATCTCCAGCTCGACCATGGACAGCGAGGAGTTGTCGAACAGCACGATCTTCACCGGCAGGTCGTACTGGACCAGGGTGAGGAAGTCCCCCATCAGCATCGAGAACCCACCGTCGCCGGACATCGAGATCACCTGACGGTCCCGGTCCGTGAACTGCGCGCCGATGGCCTGCGGCAGGGCGTTCGCCATCGAGCCGTGCGAGAAGGAACCGATGATCCGGCGACGGCCGTTGGGCGAGATGTAGCGCGCGGCCCAGACGTTGCACATGCCCGTGTCCACGGTGAACACCGCGTCGTCGTCGGCCAGTTCGTCGAGCACGGAGGCGACGTACTCCGGGTGGATCGGCACGTGCTTCTCGACCTTGCGGGTGTACGCCTTGACGACGCCTTCGAGCGCGCCGGCGTGCCTCTTGAGCATCTTGTCCAGGAAGCGGCGGTCCGACTTCGCCCGTACACGCGGGGTGAGGCAGCTCAGCGTCTCCCGGACGTCGCCCCAGACCGCCAGGTCGAGCTTGGAGCGGCGGCCGAGCCGCTCGGGCCTGACGTCCACCTGGACGATCCTGACGTCGTCCGGCAGGAAGGCGTTGTACGGGAAGTCCGTGCCGAGCAGGATCAGCAGATCGCACTCGTGGGTGGCCTCGTAGGCCGCCCCGTAGCCCAGCAGCCCGCTCATCCCGACGTCGAACGGGTTGTCGTACTGGATCCACTCCTTGCCGCGCAGGGCGTGCCCGACGGGCGCCTTCACCCGCTCGGCGAACTGCATCACCTCGGCGTGCGCCCCGGCCGTACCACTGCCGCAGAACAGTGTCACCCGTTCGGCCTCGTCGATCATCCGGGCCAGGGCGGCGATCTCGGCGTCACTCGGACGGACGGTGGGCCGGGAGGTGACGAGCGCGGTCTCCCACGTCTTGTCCGGGGCCGGTTCGGAGGCGATGTCGCCGGGCAGCGACACGACGCTGACCCCGCCCTGCCCGATGGCGTGCTGAATGGCCGTCTGGAGCAGCCGTGGCATCTGTCGGGGGTTGGAGATCAGCTCGCTGTAGTGGCTGCACTCGGAGAAGAGCCGGTCCGGGTGGGTCTCCTGGAAGTAGCCGAGGCCGATCTCGCTGGAGGGGATGTGCGAGGCGAGTGCCAGGACCGGGGCCATCGAGCGGTGCGCGTCGTACAGGCCGTTGATCAGGTGCAGGTTGCCCGGACCACAGGAGCCCGCGCACGCCGCCAGCCGGCCGGTGATCTGCGCCTCGGCTCCCGCGGCGAAGGCGGCGGTCTCCTCGTGCCGGACCTGGATCCAGTCGATGTCGGGCGTACGGCGGATGGCGTCGACGACGGGGTTCAGGCTGTCGCCGACGACTCCGTACAGCCGCCGGACACCCGCCCGGACGAGGATGTCGACGAACTGTTCTGCGACGTTCTGCTTGGCCATGGGTCCATCAACCCATGGGGCGGACCGTTACGCCTCCCAGACGGCCACGCCCGTACGGTCGTCGGCGTAGCCCTTCACCCGGAGCTGTGTGTCGGCCAGGAAGGCCGCGAGCCCGGGCGGCTCGGGGGCCGCCCAGCGCTCCGCGAGCGCCTGGGCGAGGGCCGGCTCGCCGCGCATCGGTTCGGCGAGACCGTTCGAGGCGAGGAGGAGGGTGTCACCGGGACGGGCGACGGAGGCGCGGAAGCGGAACGGTTCGGCAGGCGGCGCGAGCGCGTCGGTGGCGGGGTCGCCCCAACCGGGGACCGGCGCAGGGCCCTCGGTGCAGGGGGCGCCCGGGGGGCCGGTGACGCCGAGTCTCATGGTCTCGCGGTCGCCCTCCGCCGTCTCCGCGGGAGGTGAGCCGAAGCCGACGACGGGCGCGCCGGCGAGCGCGGCGGGCTCCGGGAGCAGGGGCTCGATGTCCTGCCAGGCGCCGTCGCGGAGGCGGAAGAGGCCGCCCGCGCCGATGCCGAAGAACACGCGCGTGCGGCAGGCGGGGTCGGCGGAGAGCAACAGGCAGCGCAGGCCCGCCGTGTACTCCTCCGTCCCCACGCCCAGTTCGGCCGCGCGGGCCCGCAGCTTGCCGTAGGTACGGTCGGTGAGCCGGTGGAGTCCCGACTTCAGATCGCCGCGACGGCCGGAGCGGATGTCCTCGGACAGCCGGACATGGCTGCGGCCGACGGCCTCGCCGATCCAGCGGCAGGCGTCGGCCGCGGCGAGATGGGCGGCCTCGGCGGCGCGGGCGCCGCTCGCCACGGCGACCAGGACGAGCGCGGCGTCCTCCTGGCCGAACCGTGCGGTGAGCAGGGCGTCCCTGCGGGGTTCGCCGCGGTAGCGGGCGGAGTCGCCGCGCTGCGAGGCGGCGCGCAAGGTGTACGAGCCGTAGCGCGCGCCGTCGAGGACGGTGTCGGCGACCAGTTCGCCCAGCTCTCCGGGCCGGGCCTCGGGGAGAGCGGTGGGCTCGGCCTCGTAGGTGGGCGGGCGGTTGCCGATGTGGGCGGTACGGGGACGGGGCACGGGGACGGCGTCCGCCGCGGGCGGGGCGGGCGCTGGGGCGTCCGGCGTCGGGTCCGCCCTCGGGTCCGCCCTCGGGTCCGCCCTCGGGTCCGGAGCCGCGTCCGGCGCCGGGGGTCGGTGCGGGGGTGTCCCGAAGGAGTGCGGTTCAGGGGTGGAGCGGGGGTCGTCGAGCGGCTCCCAGGGGGCCCGGGGCGGCAGGGCCGCCGGGCTCGGCGTGCCGTCCCCCGTCCGGGGCGGCGTCGTCGGGAGTTCCGAAGCCGGGGGCGACGTCGCCGGAAGCTCCGTGGGCGGAAGCGCCGCGGTCGGAAGCTCCGTCGTCGCCTGCGACGCGGAGTCGAAGCGGTCGTCGAGCGTGTCGCCCGTCGTGGTCGGTGCCGTGTCCGGCGCCGACTCGTCGTAGAGCTTGTCCCACCAGTTGTCCCCCTGCTGAGTCATGCCCTTATTGTCCACCGCACAGGCCGCCAGAAACGGGACATGAGGAAAAAGGGGTCCGCCGGACGACCCCACCCCCCACGGGAAGGACGCCCGGCGGACCGGCGTGATCAGCGCACGTCGTAAGCGCGGACCACGGTCTGGGTGACGGAGTTGCCGTTGGCATCCGTCAGTTCGGACTTCAGGGTGACCGGCTTCCCGGCCGCGCCCGCGTGGTTCACGGTCGCGGTCCAGGCGCCGTCCTGCCGCGAGACCTGCGCCTCCGTCCAGGTCGCGCCTCCGTCGTAGGAAAACGAGAGCCCGGCCGAGGTGAGCGCGGCCGCCTGGTAGCCCGCATGACCCGTCGCGGTGAGGCCGATCTTCTGGCCGTCGGTCGCGGCGAGGGTCTTGAGTCCGTCCTCCGGAAGGGTGTACCGGGGGAAGAGAATCGGGATGCCTTGAGAGTAGACGCTCTCGTCGGCCTGGGAGGTGAATTCCCACACCGAGTTGACGGATGTGGAGCGGTCCCACACCTTGCTGCCGATCTTCATGGTGTTCTGTTCGAGCGTGTACGCACCGCGCTCGGACGGAACTTCGAAGACCCCGAACGGCCATCCGGTCGCTCCGAGCAGCTCCCCGTTCCTGCTCAACCGGAGGTTGCCGATGTCGCCGAAGGATCCGGGCTGGGAGTAGTGGGTGCCGTCGCCCCACGGGGAGTCGGCGAAGCCGATCAGGTCGCCCTGGCGTTCGGCGACGAGGACGGGCTCACCGGACGCGTCCTGCGGTGCGGTCGGGGCGACGACGCCGTCGTACCAGCGCTCGGTGCGCCTCTCCCCCGCCCTGTAGGCGTGCTTGGCCCCGATCATGAACTCGCCGAAGGGGAAGCTGGAGGACAGCACCTGGTCCCACTCGGTGTCCCCGGGCGTGTAGTACTCCGTCCGGGTGCCGGGGGCCGGGACCGGCTCGATGGCGCCGAAGTGGACGGCCGTTCCGTTCGGACGGTAGGCGGCCGCGCTGTCGATGAAGTCGGTGGCCACGCCCATCGAGCCGTAGGTGGACTCTGTGCGGCCCAGCCGACCGTCGCGGACCCGGTAGGTCCTGTCGTCGCGGATCGAACCGGTCTCGGGGAAGGCGAGGTTGTAGAGGTACGGACTCTTCGCCGTGGCCTTCCAGGAGAGGGTGACCTCGCCGGCGGAGAGCTTCGTGAGCAGCGCGGCGGCCTCGGCGTTGTCGACGGCGAGGACCGGGAACCCCGCTCCGGTGAAGCCCGCGGTCGGATACCAGCGGGCGGTCGAGGTGCGGTACGCGAGGACCGCGACGGCCCCCTCGGCCTTGGCGTTCCGGGCGACCGTGGTCGCGTTGGCGGAGGTGTCCGGGAAGCGGACCAGGGCCACGCGGCCCTGGGCGCCGGCCGCCTTCAGCTCTTCCGGGGTTCCGCTGCCCGCGTCGACGAGCCGGGCGGAACCGGTGCCGTCGAGGTTGTCGGAGCCCAGGGAGCCGGTGACCGGGTGCAGGACGGTGCCGTCGCCCGTCCTCAGCTCGGCGATCTGCGGGGCGGCGGTGCGCCAGTAGCTGCCGAACTCGAAGTCGCCCTCGTCGGCGCGGCCTTCGACCGAGGCGTAGTAGCCGAGGATCGAGCGCGTACCGGCGGCCGAGCCGGAGTGCATCCAGGTGTCGTCCCAGGAGCGGGCGAACGCCAGGGTGGTGCCGCGCTGTTCACCGGGCTTGTCGGTCCTCACCGAGAGCTTGTGGGCCTTGCGCGCGTCGAGGACGACGGTGGTGTCCTTCCTGACCTCGATCTGCGGGCGGGCCAGGTAGCTGAGCGAGTCGTTCAGCGTGGCGCCCTCGCCGGCGTCGGGGGTGGTGACGAAGGAGGTGAGGAAGTAGCTGCCGGGGCGGACCTGGAAGACCTGGTCGGTGACGCCCTCGTTGAAGCGGCGTTCGCCGCTCGCGGTGTCGGTGCCGATGAGGTCGAGGGACGAGGCGCCGCCGGCTGGCTTGCCCTGACGGTCGATCAGCTTGACCCGCAGGGTGACGGTCTCGGGCTGGACGTAGAGCGAGAACGGCGTCGAGACGTGGACGCCGCCGGGGCCCGTGGCGACGACCCGGCCCGTGATGTCGCCGTACTGGGCGCGCTCCAGGTGGGCGGTCGGGTCCAGACGGAGCGGGACCTCGACCGTCGCGCCGGCCGGGACGGTGACGGTGCGCTTGCCGAGCCGGGCGACGGAGGACCGTACGCGCGAGCCGTCGTTGCCGGTGACCCTCTCGACGGCGAGCGTCAGGGTGACGGCCGTGCCGGAGGTGTTCGTGTACGGGACGGAGACCGCGGTGCGGTCGTCGGCGTCCTGGGGCCAGTTGAAGGTGCCGCCCTGGACGGCGTCGGCGCCGAGGACCGTCTGGTCGACCGCGGCCTTGACGTCGAGCCGGCCGCCGCCGACCTCGCGTACGTCGCCGGGGACGGCGTTCTCGGCGGAGGAGACGAGCGCGGCCTTGATCTGCTGGGCCGTCCAGTCGGGGTGGCGCTGCTTGACGATGGCGGCGGCGCCCGCGACGTGCGGGGTGGCCATCGACGTACCGGACATGGCCTGGTAGGCGTACACGCCCCGGCCGCCCGCGGCGGCGGCGGAGATACCGACGCCCGGGGCCGCTATCTCCGGCTTGAGGGTGTGGCCGAGCGTCGTCGGGCCGCGGCTGGAGAAGTACGCGGTGGAGTCGTCGCGGTCGGTGGCGCCGACGGTGAGGACGCTCGGCGCGCAGCCCGGCGAGGAGACCGTGTTGAGCGAGGGGCCACTGTTCCCGGCGGCGACGACGAACAACGTGCCCTCGTTCTGGGCGAGTTCCTCGGCGGCGATGCTCATGGGGTCGGTGCAGTCGGTCTCGGCGGGGTTGCCGAGGCTCATGGACACGACGTCGGCGCCCTGGGCGACGGCCCACTCCATGCCGGCGATGATCCAGGAGGTGGCGCCGGAGCCGGAGTCGTTCAGGACCTTGCCGTTGAGGAGGTCCGCGCCGGGCGCGACGCCCTTCTTCCTGCCGCCGCTCGCCGCGCCGGAGCCGCCGACGGTGGAGATCGTGTGGGTGCCGTGGCCCTGGCGGTCGTCGGCGCTGTCGGAGTCGGTGAAGTTCTCCGAGGCGATGACCCTGCCCTTGAGGTCGGGGTGGTCGACGTCGGCGCCGGTGTCGAGGACGGCGACCGTGGTGCCCTTGCCGTCGAGGCCGGCGGCCCAGGCCTCGGGTGCGTGGACCTGCTTCGTCGAGCGCTCCAGGGTGGCCTGAACCTTGCGGTCGAGCCAGAGCTTCTTCAGACCGGAGGCGGACCGGGCGGCGGGGGTGTTCACGTCCGCCCAGAAGGCGGAGGCCTGCTTCTTGTCCGCCTTGAGCGCGACGCCGTCGACGGCCTTGAGGACCTGGCCGCGCCGGGCTCCGCGCGGGGCGGCCGGGACGGAGCGGGCGAGGTCGGAGCCGTAGACCGCGATCAGGGGAAGCGAGGCGGTGCCGGCGTCGTCGTACCCCTGCCGGACCAGCCCGGTGACGTTGAAGAGCTCCTCGTCGACGCGGCCCGCGGCGAGGGCGGCGGTGGCGCCCTCGGGGTAGACGTACAGGTCAGGGCCCGACCGACGCGTCTGGACGAAGGGCACCGTCCCGTCCTCGCGGGGCAGCGCGGCGGCGGCCGGGTTCCCGGCCGCGTCACGGGTGACGACCACGCGGTCGCCGGTGACCAGCGTGACGGTGGCGGCCCGCTCCCCGGCGCGGGCCTGGGCCTCGCTGCCGACCAGCGGTCGATTGCCGGTCGTGTCGTCCTGCGGCGCGGCGGCCGTGGACGGCGCGACCGCGGTGACGGCCAGGACGGCGGCGGTCGCCGCCCCCAGGGCCGTACGCGAAATCGGGCGCATCGCTCTCCCCATCTGAATCCGGACCAAGACAGGCAAAAGCCCCGGGCCCGGAGGCTGTTGGTGCTGCGGTGCCGCCACATTGGCAGAGGTGAGGGTGGTGCAGGGATGATGTGCGCGGCGGGAATACGTCGTGGCCGATTTCCGCCAGAGCACCAACGGAACGGATGCGTCCGGTGAACGTCCTGGGAATGTCCAGGACGTCCCAGGACGTCCTGGCGAGGGGTGGGCATCGATGCTGGGAGCGATAGGTCTCGACGAACGGCAGGAGTCGGCGTACCGCGCGCTCGTCGCGCTGGGGGCTGCGGAGGTCGCGGACCTGGCGCACCGGCTCGCCCTGCCCGAGACGGACACCGAGCGGGCGCTGCGGCGCCTGGAGTCGCAGGGCCTGGCGGCGCAGTCCTCGGCCCGGACCGGGCGGTGGGTCGCGGCCCCTCCGGGGGTGGCCCTGGGCGCGCTGCTGACGCAGCAGCGGCACGAGTTGGAGCAGGCCGAGCTTGCGGCGGCGCTGCTCGCGGAGGAGTACCGGGCGGAGGCGTCGGAGCCGGCCGTCCACGACCTGGTGGAGGTGGTGACCGGCGCGAGCGCCGTCACCCACCGCTTCCTCCAGCTCCAGCTGGGCGCGACCGACGAGGTCTGCGCGCTGGTGACGGGCAAGCCCATCGCGGTCTCCGGGATGGAGAACGACGCGGAGGAGCTGGCGGCGGGTCGGGGCGTGTCCTACCGGGTGGTCATCGAGCGGGAGGTGCTGAGCCTGCCGTCGGGGATCGTCGAGCTGTCGGCCGCGCTCGGCCGTGAGGAGCAGATCCGGGTGGTCGACCGGGTCCCCACCAAGCTGGTGGTCGCGGACCGTGCCCTGGCGATGGTCCCGCTGACGGGCCGCGGGGCGGAGCCCGCGGCGCTCGTGGTGCATGCGAGCGGGCTCCTGGAGTCGCTGATGGGCCTCTTCGAGGCGGTCTGGCGCGACGCGCTGCCACTGCGGCTCGGGGCGGGCGCGCAGATCAGGGAGACGGAGGTGCCGGGTCCGGACGTGACGGACCTGGAGATCCTCTCGCTGCTCCTGGCCGGCATGACGGACGCGAGCGTGGCCAAGCAGCTGGACCTGGGTCTGCGTACGGTGCAGCGCCGGGTGAAGGGCTTGATGGAGCTGTCGGGCGTGACGACGCGACTCCAGCTGGGCTGGCACGCGTACGAGAAGGGATGGGTGGCCCGCAGATAGGCCACGGCCCGGAGGCGGGCCGGGGCGGGGGCCGGGCGGCGGGAGTGGGGAGCGCGGGGCCGGACGGCGGGGGGCCGGTGCGCGGGGGCGGGCCGCGGGCCCGGAGTCCGTACGTGCGCCGCCGGCGGACTCCCGGCGGGGGTGCCGGGCCGCCACCGCTGCGGGAGCCCGGGCGGGCGGCCGCCGGGCCCCCGTACGTACCCCGCGACCTGCGCGGAGATCATCGGTCCTGCACGCTGGGCAGATGGGTGTGTGGCAGCTGTTGCTCGTCGCGATGGTGATGCTGCTCGGCCTGTTCGGGGTACTGGCTCCTGGCGTGCCGGGGCCGTGGCTGGTGTGGGCGGCCATGCTCTGGTGGGCGCTGCACGAGCAGAGCGGCCTCGCCTGGCTCCTGCTCGTCGCCTCGACCGCGCTGCTCCTGCTCACCCAGGTGGTGGTGTGGCTCCTGCCGCAGCGCCGGATCCGGGGCGTCGGCATCACCCGGCGGATGGTGACGTACGCCGGGGTCGGCGCGTTCCTCGGGTTCTTCCTGATCCCCGTGATCGGCGCCGTCCCCGGTTTCATCGGCGGGATCTACCTCTGCGAACGGCTCCGCCTGGGCGGTCACGGCCAGGCCTGGGCGTCCACGAGGACCGTCATGCGGGCGGCCGGGACCAGCATCCTCGTGGAGATGTTCGCCTGTCTGCTGATCGTCGGCGCGTGGGCCGGCGCGGTGATCTGGGGCTGAGGCCGAGGCCCTGGGTCCACGGGCCCGTGGGGCGGTCGGCCGGATCGCCGATGCGCCGCCCGGAGGCCGGGGGCGATGCTGACCGTATGAGGGATTTCGAGGGATTCAGCGTCACCGAACTCGCCTATCTCCGCACGCAGCGCCTCGGCCGCATGGCCACGGTCGACCCCGCGGGTCAGCCACAGGCCAATCCGGTCGGCTTCTTCCCCCAGGAGGACGGCACGGTCCTGGTCGGCGGGCTCGCGATGGGCCGCTCGAAGAAGTGGCGCAACCTCAGCGCCAACCCCAGGGTGGCGCTGGTCGTCGACGATCTCGCGAGCGTCCGTCCGTGGCGGGTGCGCGGGGTGGAGATCCGGGGCGTGGCCGAGCTGCGGGTGGGGCCGCACGGACTCGGCCCGCACTTCAGCGAGGAGGTCATCCGGATCCACCCCCGCCGGATCCACAGCTGGGGTCTTGCGGAGGCCACGGACGCTTCGGAAGATCGATCTGGTACGTGATGAAGCCGGTGTCGCGGACGACCTCGTCGTAGAGCCGCCGGGCGGTGGTGTGGGATGCCTGCGTGTTCCGGTAGACCGGTCGGGGCCCTGCTCTCCTCGGCCCACTCGGTCACCGCCGCGTCCAGGGCGCGCGCCACGCCCCGGCAGCGCGCGTCGGGGTCGGTGAACAGGTCCTGGAGGCAGCAGACGTCCGGCCCCGAGGTGCCGGGGTGGACGAGGAAGTGGGTGGAAGCGGGTGAAGCCGACGAGACGTCCGTCGAGATGTGCCGCCTGCCGAGCCGTGCCGCACACGCGTGCACCCGCGTGCCGTCCTGGAATGCCTGCGAGGCGCGCTCGTACAGGGCGCCGGGCTCGGCCGCGGCCGTAGAAGTCGATGGAGGCGCGGAAGAGACGCTCCCAGGCGTCACGGTCGTCGGGTCCGAGCAGGTCTGTGTCGATCACGGCTTCGGTTCATCGTGACGGCAGGGGTGCGAGCTTGCGGTACTGGTGTGCGTACGACCGCCAGGGCCGCCAGGCCTCGGAGCGGGACGGGGCGTCCGCGTCCGCCTCGGGGTCCACATCGGGGTCCACGTCGGGGTCGCCGAGGGCCCGCTCACGGATCACGGCCGCGTGGGTGGGGGTCACACCGGGGACGGCGCGCAGAGCGCGCTCGGCCTCGTCGCGGTCGGCGCCCGGATCGAGGCGTACGGCCCCGGTGGCGAGCGCTCTGGCCAGCGGGCCGGCCTGAGGGTGGCCAGTGAGCGCGGCGGGCTCGGGGAAGAGGTGGGTGAGGGCGCCGCAGGCGTTCTCCAGGGGGGTGCCCAGGGCCGGGGCCAGTCGCGCCGCCTCGTCGGGGCCGAGGACGGTCCGGAGGGCGAACTCCTCCGGGTCGGCCGCGCCCGGCGACCGCAGGCCGGGGCGGGCGGCGACCCGCTCGGCGAGGACCGGGTCGGCGCCGAGGCGCTCGGCGACGGCGTAGGGGTCGGCGTCCAGGTCGAGGAGACGGCGCAGCCGCTGGACGGCGGTGGTCAGGTCGCGGAGATCGGTGAGGTGGATCCGGGCCTCCAGCCAGGGCCCGGCGGCGCGCTCGTCGACGGAGACGATGCCGGTGCCGTACGGGAGGCGGAGCGTGCGGCGGTAGGTACGGGCGCCGGGGTCGCCGACCACCTCCTCGACGCCGGGGAGGGCCTCGGCGGCGAGCAGGTCGAAGACCTCGCGGGCGGCGTAAGGGCCCCGGTGGGCGAGCCGCAGCGGCACGCCGGCGGCGAGCGCGGTGCGGGGCCCGGCACCGGTACCGGACTCGGCGCGCAGCTCGGTGGGGGTACGGGCGTAGATGCGGCGGATCGTGTCGTTGAACTGGCGCACGCTGGCGAAGCCGGACGCGAAGGCGATCTCGGTGATGGGCAGCCCGGTGGTCTGCAGGAGCAGCCGGGCGGTGTGGGCGCGCTGGGCGCGGGCGAGGGCGACGGGGCCCGCACCGAGTTCGGCGGTGAGCTGGCGCTGCACCTGGCGGGGGCTGTAGCCGAGGCGTCCGGCGAGGCCGGGGACGCCTTCGCGGTCGACGACGCCGTCTCCGATCAGCCGCATGGCGCGTCCGACGACGTCGGCGCGGACGTTCCACTCGGCGGAACCGGGCACGGCGTCCGGCCGACAGCGCCGACAGGCGCGGAATCCGTGGCCTTGGGCGGCGGCGGCGGTGGGGAAGAACGTGACGTTCTTCCGCTTGGGGGTGACGGCGGGGCAACTCGGCCGGCAGTAGATGCCGGTCGTCTCGACGGCGAAGAAGAACGCCCCGTCGAACCGCGCGTCCCTGCTGCTGACCGCCTCGTACCGGGTGTCCTCGCCGACGGCGCTACCGGATTCCTGATCCCTCACGCCTCCCAGTGTGCGGGAGCGTGACGCCCGCGTCTGGCGGCTTTCGGACACCACGCTCGGGGCCGGCCCCGCCGGGCCGGACCACCGGGGCCGCCCCCGACCTGCCCGGCCAGGCCCGCAAGCGCCGCCGCCTCGCGGCGAGCGGCCCCACGGCCCAGCGGTTCCGACCGTCGGACCGGCAGGTCGTCGGGCCCTGTGGACCGCCGGGTCCCGTGGACCGTCAGACCCCCTGGACCGTCGGGCCCCGTGGACAGTCGGGCCCCGTGGACCGTCAGGCCCCGTGGACCGCCAGACCCCGTGAACCGTCAGACCCCGTCGGCCGTCAGGTCCGGTGGACTGCCGGGGTCGTCGGGTCCCGTCGGCCGTCAGACCCCGTCGGCCGTCAGGCCCCGTGAACCGTCAGACCCCGTCGGCCGTCAGGCCCCGTGGACCGTCGGGCCCCGTGGACAGTCGGGCCCCGTGGACCGTCAGGCCCCGTGGACCGTCAGGCTGAAGGGCGGCGGGGCGCCGGCGGTCGGGCCGGCGGCGGGGCGGCCGGCCCGGCAGGCGGGGACCCGGGCCCGCTACCGGGCTGTGCGCCGGGCGTCGGCGCCGCGCTTCGCCTGCATTGCCGCGCGGCCCTCCGCGCCCTTGCGCTTCCAGTCCTTGAGCATCTCGGCGCGCACGCGGGCGTCCGTCTTGGCGACGATGCGCTGGTTCTCGCGCAGGAGCTTGCGGTAGCTCTCCAGGCGGCGCACGGACAGGGTGCCGTCGTCCACCGCCGCCGTCACGGCGCAGCCCGGCTCCGCCTCGTGGGCGCAGTCGTGGAACCGGCACTCCTCGGCCAGGGCCTCGATCTCCGAGAAGACCTGGCCGACGCCGGTCCCGGCGTCCCAGAGCCCGACGCCGCGCAGACCGGGGGTGTCGATGAGCACTCCGCCCCCGGGCAGCACGAGCAGGTTGCGGGTGGTCGTGGTGTGGCGGCCTTTGCCGTCCACGTCACGGGCCGCCTGGACGGTCATCACGTCCTCGCCGAGGAGCGTGTTGGCGAGCGTGGACTTCCCGGCGCCGGAGACCCCGAGCAGCACGCTCGTACCGCCCGACACGACCGCGCGGAGCACGTCGAGCCCCTCGCCGGTCGCCGAGCTGACAGGAAGCACCTGCACCCCCGGCGCCACGGTCGCCACGTCCTCGACGAGGTACGAGAGACCGGCCGGATCGGGTACGAGATCGGCCTTGCTGAGCACCACGAGCGGTTGGGCGCCGGACTCCCAGGAGTCCGCCGACGTACGCAGCAGCGCGTCACCGCTCGAACTGGACATCGCGAGCGCGAGGAACCGCTCGATCCGCCCGAGGTCGAGTTCGACCGCGAGCGACACGCAGATGACGATGTGGTCGATGTTGGTGGCCAGCACCTGGCCTTCGGACCGCTTGGACGACGTCGACCGCACGAAGGCCGTACGGCGGGGCAGGATCGTGCGCGCGTACCGCGGATCAGCGCCTTCGGGGTCGACGGCGACCCAGTCCCCCGTGCACACGACCTTCATCGGATCGCGGGGAACGACGAACTCGGTGTCGGCCCGGATGACGCCGGCGGGGGTGGCGACGTCGCACTGGCCGCGGTCGACCCGTACGACCCGGCCGGGGACCAGACCCCGTGCGGCGTACGGAGCGAACTCCGCTTCCCAGCCCTCGTCCCAGCCGTAGGCGGCGAGGACGTGCTGAGCATCAGAAGGGGAAGAGGTGTTGAGCGAAGCGTTGAACAAGGGGGACCCTTCGAAGGGTGGCCCCGGCGGCGCGCTCTGCGCGCGTAAGTCGAGTGGGTGTCAGCCGGAGACCACAGGGGTGGAAACGATGAACTCCTGAATGCGGGCAGCGCCCGTCACCATGACAGTCATCAATGTCCTCACCTCCTGCTTCTTCTCAACGAACCGACACCATGCCCTCGGCGACGACACACGGTCGCGCCTTCGGACGAGCAGAACCATAGCCCCGCCCCAGGGCACGGCACCACCGAATAATCGGGGCCTCGCCCGCACGGCCCCGGCAGGGGACCGACCGGGCGGCGGCGGTGTGGGGGCGCGGACCGTCGACCCGGAACGCGGCGTGGCCCGGACGCCGACCGCGAGGTTGCGCTGCTCGAGCGGGCGGGGCGAGTGTCAGGGGGTGTGCCCGGGGCGTTCGGGCCTGCGAACTCGCGGCGTGGGAAGGTGCGTTGATACGTGTCTGACGTGCGGTGAACGGCTGCGGAGGGCGGGGCGGTTGGGAGAGACTGTCCGGTCGAGGCGTGGGGCTGGACGGGCGAGGTCGAGGGGGAAGCATGGGCACGGGGATTTCACTGACCGAGGCGCTTCGCGAGCTGCGGCGGGAACTGTACGCGGCGCAGGACGAGGGAGCGGGAGAGCAGTTCCGGTTCGAGGTGGAGCAGGCCGAACTCACGGTGGAGGTGGAATTCCGACGCGACGGCAACGGCAAGGTGAAGGTCGATGTCGGCGCGCTCGGCGCCATGGTCGGCGGGGAGGCCGGTGGTGGGCTGGGCAGCACGCGGCGGCAGACGCTGACGCTCACGCTCCAGGTCCGTGACGAAGCCCTGGGCGGCGAGCGGGCCAGGATCCGGCGTGCCGCGAACGGTCTCGACGCCCCGGACAGCGACACCGCGCAGAGGTCCCCGGAGGACATGTCGCTGAACGACACCTCGGGCCCTTCCCAGGACGGTGAGCTGCTGCGGCCCTGGGAGCGGGAGGCGTGACGTGGATCCGCAGCGGCTGGTCCTGGTCCGCACCGGCGGCCCGGACGGCATCGGCTCCGGCTACCTCGTAGGGCCGCAGCTCGTTCTGACGGCCCTGCACGTCGTGCTGCCCGAAGGGCGATGGGCTGAGCGCGTGGAAGCGCGGGTGGGGCACCCACGCTTCGGGGAGTTCGTGCGAAGGCGGGCGGAGGTGTGCTGGCCGGACACCCTCCACGGCATCCCGCCCGAGGACGCCCTGGACGTTGCGCTGCTGTGGCTCGACACACCGGTGCCGGCCGGCGGGGGGCCGGTGCGCTGGGGCCGGCCCGGCGGCGTCGCCCGGATCCCGTTCAAGGGGGCCGGCTTCCCCGCCTTCGCCGCCGATTCCGAAAGCGCCGCGCATGTCGAAGACCTGGAAGGAGATCTGCCGGTCGTCTCCACGTCCCGGCCCGGCTGGGTGCTGAACTCCCGCGACTGGCCGGCCCGCGGTCGCCAGGGGGAGCGGCCGTGGGCGGGCGCGTCCGGCTCGGCTGTCTTCTGCCACGGCCGGCTCGTCGGGGTGGCGGTCGAGGACGACCGGACCATGGACTGGCGCCGCCTGCACGCCGTCCCCATCCACGAGGCCCTGAACCTGCCGGGCTTCGCCCGCCTCGTCATCAGGCACGGACACCCTGGCACCACCGCCCAGGTGGAAGAAGTCAGCACCCGTACCGGTTCGACGGCGCCGCGCCGGGACGAAGTGGTACGGCCGGGCGAGGTGGGTCCCGTACCCGCTCTCGCCTCCCCGTTCCCCGGAACCCTCGGCGCCGGGGACGACGCGGCCGCTCTCGCCCGGATCGCGGAACGGGTACGCCGCCAGTGGGCCGAGGAGATGGCGGCTCGCGGCGTGCGGCGGCCGCTGCCGCTTCGGGTGCGGTGGTCCTCGACCCGGCGGCCGGTCGCGGCGGATCGCCAGGTCGTCCTCGGGAGCCCCGGCGACTGGCGCAGTACCCCGCTCACCGGCGACGGCGACACGGCCGCCGACCTCTTCAGGTCGCTGCCCCGGCGCCAGATGGTCGTGCTGGGAGACGCCGGCGGAGGCAAGAGTGTCCTGGCGGCCCTCCTCACCCTCGGCCTGCTGGAGCATCCCGCCCCGGACGATCCGGTCCCCGTTCTGCTGGCGATCAACGCCTGGCAGCCGTCCCGCGAGAGCCTGAAGGAATTCCTGGTGCGCAGGCTCCGGGAAGAGCATCCGTTCCTGCGCCCGAAGGGGCGCGCCGAAGCCGGCCCGGCCGAGCGTCTGCTGGCCGGAGGCCGCCTGCTGCCGGTGCTTGACGGTCTTGACGAACTCGCCCCGCTGTCGCAGGCCGAAGCGCTCCGGCAGATCGACCGGCACGTCGCCGCACAGCTGCCGATCGTGCTCACCTGCCGCAGCGGCGCGTACGAACGCCTGGTCGCGCGCAGCGGAACCGTCCTGTCCCGATCCGCCGTGGTGGAACTCGAGCCCGTCGCCACCGAGGACGCCATCGCCTTCCTGGGGCACCCGGCACCGGCGCGGGCCCGCTGGCAACCGGTGTTCGAGCACCTGCGGGCCGAAGCGGACGGCATGCTCGCGACCGTGTTGTCCTCACCCCTGATGGTCTGGCTCGCCCGCGCCGCATACCTGTCCCCGGGCACCGACCCGGCCGAACTCCTGGCCCTGCGGGACCGCGAAAGCGTCGTCGGCACTCTCATGACGACCTATGTGACGACCGTCTACGGTGCGGATACCGGCCCCGGTACCGCCCTTGGTGCACCGGACGGTGCCGCCGACCGCAACGCCGAGCGCGCGGCCCGCTGGCTGCGGACCCTTGCCCACGCGATGTCCGCGGCGCGCACCCGGGACTACTCCTGGCGCCGACTCGATCCGGTTCCGTGGGCACGGTACGGGAACCTGTTCGCCCGGTGGGACATGCCCTGGGCCCTTCCCGTTCTCCTGGCGCTGCTCGTCATGATCGGCGCCTCCGTCGATGTCGCCCAGTCCATGGGACTCTCCCCGGCGTTCCGCCGGCCCCGGGTGGGCGGACTGGGTCTTCTTCTCTTCGCGCTGTGCGCTTGGTTCATCGCCCTGATACACGGGCTGCCACGCCTGGCGTGGATAGGGGGAGACCCCTCTCGGCGGCCGTCCAGACTGTCCGCCGCCCCCGGTCCGCGCGCCGCGGTCGGTGCGCTCTGGGGCCTCCCGATCGCTGCGATCCTCATCGATGGACGTCTCCAGTACGTGGCGGGGCTGCTCTGCGCCGTGATGACGGCGTTCGTGCCGCCGTGGCCCAGCAGGTCGAGACCGGACGGCAGGCGGCCGCCACTCGGCCGGCCCCTGCTGCTGGGCGTGTGCCACGGCGCGCTCGCCGGCCTGATCATGGCGGGGGGCGTGCATCTGAGCGGTGCCGTGGACCCGCTGTCGCCCGTCGGCGCGGGGCTGCTCACGGCGTGCGCCTTCGGCGTGGTCACCACCCTGTGGGCCGGGGGCTGGAGATGGTTCGTCTACCGCGGTTCCCATGTCCTGCTGGCCTGCCGTGGCCGGCTGCCCTGGCGTCTGGAGCGCTTCCTCGTCCGTTCTCACCGGCTCGGCACGATGCGTCTGGCCGGCTCTGCTCGCCAGTTCCGCCATGTGCTGCTTCAGGACCACCTCGCGCGCCAGGCCCTGAACGAGGTACTGACCCGCCGGGCCGACGGCGGCGACGTGCAGGCCGCCGTCCACCTGGCCGCCCTGCTCGCCTTTCAGGGGCGCGTCGACGAACTGCGGGCCCGGGCGAACGCGGGTGACCATGCCGCCGCAACCCGGCTGGTGAGGGTGCTCGCCGCGTGCGGTCCGAGGGACGAGCTGATCCGGTGGGCCGACCGCGGCAACGCCGCGGCCCGGGAGCTGCTCGCGACCACCCTGGCGGCCCGCGGCCGATGGGCGGAGCTGCGGCACCGGGCCGACGCGGGCGACCGGGTGGCGGGCGCCGAGCTGGCCGAGCACCTCGCCGCCCAGGGGGATGTCGACGCCGCCGTGACGCTGCTCCGCCCCCGGCCCGCCGCGGAGCCGGGGCCGCGCACCCAGCGGCCGCCCCGCCACCTGATGTCCCGCCGGGCCCAGCTCGCGCGTGCCGCGCGCAAGCAGGAGGCCGAGGAGTGCGCCCGGCATGAGCGACAGTGCGGTCTGCGCGCGGTCCATCTGCTCCACGAGGCCGGTCGCACCGAGGAGGCCGGGGAGCTCCGTCGCCTACTGGGCATACCCGAGGATCCCGAGGTGCTCCTGCTGCGAGCCGAGCGGCTGGCGGCCGAGCACCGCCTGCCCGAGCTCCGGAGCCTCGCCGGCGGCCTGAGCGGTCCCCCGTTGCGTCACGTGGTACACCTCCTGGCTGTCGCGGGCGGACTCGAGGATCCCCGTGAGCGCCACTACCCGTCCAGGGCGCGGTACCGGAGCAGCTCGCCGTACGAGAAGCGGACGATCGAGGAGTACGCGGACTTCCTCCTGGAGAACGACCGTCGGGAGGACCTGCAAGCCTGGTCACACGGCCAGTACTACGGCGGTTACGCGGCAGCTGTCCGGCTCGCGGAACTGCTCACCCGTCATGGCGACCTCGACGGGCTCCGCGCCGAGGCGAACCGTGATCGCCGGCCGTCGGTGTTCGGCAACTCCTGGGTTGCCCTCCTTGTGGCCCAGGGGAGGGCACACGAGCGTCCCGGCGGCGGCGATCCCCACCTGCGGTTCGCCCTTCGCCTGCACAGGCACCACCGGGAGTCCGGCCCGCTGGTGGCGCTACTGGCGGCGCGGGACGACATGGACGGGCTCCGCGACCTGTCCGCCAAGGGGGTGTCCGAGGCACTGGACGCGTGGACGGGACGACTGGCGCGCCAGGGGCAGGAGGACGAAGCGCTGCCGGTGCTTCGCTCCCTGACGGCACGCGGCGACCGACACGCCGCACGTCGCCTGGCGGCCCAGCTGCTCGCCGGAGGCCACGCCGAGTCCGCGGTCGAGATCCTCACCGGACGCGCGGAAGCCGGGGACAAGGACGCCACCTCCCACCTGGTGGACCTGCTTGCCGAGCACCGCCTCCTGGACGAGCTGCGTGCCCGGTCGGAGGCCGGGGACGACCAGGCCACCGAACGCCTCGCCGCGCTCCTCGAGTCGGACGGACAACCGTCCGAGGCGGTCGCCCTGCTCCGCTCGCGGGGGGGAGCCGGCGACATCGCCGCGGCCGGTCGCCTTGCCGACGTCCTCGCCCGGCACGACCGCCGCGACGAACTCCAGGACATGGTGCGTGCCGGGGACCGGCGCGCCGCCGGGCATCTGGCACGGTTGGCTTCCGCCCGCGGAGACCAGGCCGAAATGCGCGAACTGGCGGAGATCATCGGCGTGACCGAGGCGCTCGCGGCGCTCCGCCGGCCGGAACGAACGGCCACCGCTCCTGTCGCGACCATCGCCCTGCCCGTGGCCCCGCGACTCATGCACACCGGGGATTCACAATCAACTCACCTTTCAGCAAACGACGTTGATGCACACTAGGTCGACATGACCTCCCATCAGGAACCGCAGGACGCGGCACGGGACGCGGTCGCGCGGGGCTTCGCGGACGAGCTGTACGCGTGGGCCAACGAGCGCGGTGCGCTGTACCAGGCCGCCCGGGACATGGTCGTCGTCCACGGCGCCGTGAACGAGCATCACCACGAGCACTACCACTCCGGCGGCCGGCGCACATCGAGGACCACGACGCCCTCCGAGGGCGACGACTGTCCCTACCCCGGCCTCCGCTCGTTCGACACGGACGAGGCAGAACGGTTCTTCGGCCGGGAGGCCCTGGTCCACCGGGTCATGGAGCGGCTGGAGCTGAGTGTGGCCGACCACCGCCCGCTGGCCGTCGTCGCACCCTCCGGCGCGGGCAAGTCCTCGCTGCTCAGGGCCGGAGTGCTGCCGGGCCTCGCCCAGGGCCGGCTGCCGGGGTCGCGGCACTGGCCGCAGCTGCTGCTGACCCCCACGGCCGAGCCGCTCGCGGCGCTCGTCTCGGGTCTGGCCAGGCTCACGGGGGTGGAACCGGCTGTCGTCGCCGAGGCGATGGAGGCCGGTTCCGGACGCCTCGCCGCCTTCGTACGCGAGCGGCTCGACCTGCGCCCGGACCGCCGGGTCGTGCTCGTCGTCGACCAGCTGGAGGAGGTCTTCACCCTCTGCCGGGACGCGTCGGCCCGCCGCCGGTTCCTCGACGTGCTCGCCGGCCTCACCGGCTCCGGGACGCCGTCCGGCGACGAGCCGCCCATGGCCCTCACCGTCTACGGCGTGCGCGCGGACTTCTACGGCGCGTGCAGCGCCTTCCCGCATCTGCGCGACGCCCTGCTGGAACGTCAGGTCATCGTCGGACCCATGAGCGAGGACGAGGTCCGCCGGGCGGTGACCAGCCCGGCCGAGCGCGACCGGCTGACCGTCACGCCCGAGTTCGTGGACACCGTCCTGCGCGATCTGCGCGGCACGACACCGCGGGACGAGGGCGCGTACGAGGCGGGCCGGCTGCCCCTCCTCGCGCACGCGCTGCGAGCAACCTGGCTGGAACGCAGGGGCGACGCGCTCACCGTGGACAGCTACCGCGACACCGGCGGCATCGACGGCGCCGTGTCGGCCACCGCCGAGGAGGAGTTCGGGAAGCTGAGCCCCGCCGCGCAGCGCGCCGCACGGTCGATGTTCCTGGACCTCGTCAGGATCGGCGACAACGTCGAGGTGACTCGCCGCCGCCGGACCCGGGCCGATCTGCTGCTCGCCGCCGCCGACCCGGAGGCGGTTCCGGACATCGCGGAGCGGTTCACCCGCGCCCGTCTGCTCACCCAGGGCGTGGACCGGCAGGACGGAACCGTCACCGTCGAGGTCACGCACGAGGCGCTGCTGTGGGCGTGGCCGCGGCTGCGCCGTGACTGGATCGGCTCGGGCAGGAGCGGTGAGGTGGTGAGGCAGGAGGTGCAGGAGGCCGCCGTGACCTGGGAGCGCGGCGGTCGCAAGGACGTGTCGGTGCTGTACGGGGGCGCGCGGCTGGAACTGGCCCGCGGCTGGGCCGCGGACGCGGGGCCCGACGACCTGACGCCTCTGGTCCGGGACTTCCTCTCCGCTTCGGAGCGCCATGAGCGGCGCGGCGTCAGGTTCCGCCGCGGGGCCATGTCCGCCGTCTCCCTGTTCGCGGTGCTGGCCCTGGTGGCGGCGGTGGTGGCGTTTCAGCAGAGCCGTCGGGCCGTCGAGCAGCGTGACAACGCCATCTTCGACCGGGTCAGTGCCGAGGCCGACCGCCAGCGGGACACCAACGGCGCGCTGGCCGCGCAACTCGACCTCGTCGCCCACGGGATGCGGCCGACGGACCGGCTGCGGACGCGGCTGACGACGGCGGCGACGTCGGTGCTTCCCACCACGCTGCCGGGCGATTTCGGCACGGCCCCGCCGGTGGCCTTCGACCCGGCGGCGGGACGACTGGCCACCGGCGGCCAGTCTTTGCGGTTCTGGGACACCAAGGACGCTGCCCGCCCCCTGCCCCTGGCCGACGAACCCGGCGCGGGCAAGGGAATCCACGCGTCGGCGCTCGCGTACAACGCAAAGGGCGACCTGCTCGCGCGGGGCGGCGGGGACGGGTCCGTCCAGCTCCTGGACGTGTCCGCGCCCAGTCGCCCGGTGACGCTGTCGCGTTTTTCCGATCTCGCTCAGGGCTTGGTGGCGAGCCTGCAGTTCAGCCCGGACGCCCGGACCCTGGCCGTCGTCACCTCCGTCACGGGCGGCGACACGACGAGCGGCACCGTGCACCTGCTCGACGTCAGCGACCCGAGACGGCCACGGACGGTGAGCACGGTGGTGTCCGTCCAGAAGCAGTCCCTGATGTCCGCCGCCTTCAGCCATGACGGCCGTACCCTCGCCGTCACCGGCGGCACCGGTCGCCCCGGAAGCGACCGCAGACTGCTCGCGCGGCTCTGGGACGTGTCGGACCCGGCACGTCCCACAGCGCTCGGCGGGGAACTCGGCGAGCACTCGGTCATCGTCAACCGGGCGGTGTTCAGTCCCGTCGCTCCGGTTCTCGTCACGGCGGGCGGTGACGGGAGGGTTCGGATCTGGGACGTGTCCGACCCGCGGAGGCCGAGGCTGAGCGGCACCCTGTTCCTCAACTCGACGGTCGGCTCGATCGCGTTCAGCCCGCGCGGTCACATGCTCGCCACCGGGGACAACGCGGGCAACATCAACGTCTGGAACATGGGAACGCCCACACAGGCCAGGACGATCCTCCCGACCCTGCGCGCGCACTCGACGATCGTCGCTCATCTGGCCTTCGACGCCACCGGCCGCACACTCGTGAGCGGCGGCGGGGACGGCAGGGTGCGTCTGTGGCGGCTGCCCACGGGCCTGGCCGTGCTGGGCGGCGGGCAGCCCGCCGACGCGGTGGCACTGAACGGCGACGGGACGGTGCTCGCCGTGGCTTCGGGCGTGTACGTCAGCCTGTTCGATCTCTCCGACCCGACGCGCCTGGTCTACATCGGTGGACTCGTCCGGTTCCGGGGCGGGGTGAACACGCTGGCCTTCTCGACCGTGCCCGGTGACTCGCCCCTGAGGAACGTGCTGGCCACCGGGGACTCGAGCGGCGACGTCCGCCTGTGGGATCTCTCGGCGCCCGCGCGTCCGGCGGAGATCGGCACAGCTCTTGCGGGGCAGAGGAGACCGGTGTCCGCCCTGGCCTTCGGCGCCGACGGGAAGACGTTGTTCGCGGCGTCGATGAGCCTCGACGGCGGATCCACGGGTGGCGTCCGCGCGTGGAACGTGGCCGATCCGGCCCGCCCCGCCGCGCTCGGTGGCGAGCTGGACCGGGAACAGATGGCGATCAGGGGCCTCGCCACCGCCTCGGGCCGCCTCTACGCTTCGGAGGCATACGGCGACGTACGGGTCTGGCGTACGGGAGGGGGAACCGCCCCCGCCATGGCCGGCCGGCCGCTCGGCGCGCAGGTGGTCGTCTCCCTCGACACCCATCCACGCTCCCCCCTGGTCGCGACCGCCGGTGCCGACAGCCGCGTCAGGCTCTGGGACGTGTCACGGCCGTCCGCCCCGAAAGCCGTCGGCACACCGCTGCTGACCGGCGGCGCCGGGTGGAGCGTCGGCTTCTCCCCGGACGGCACGATGCTGGCGAGCGGCAACGACATCGGTCATGTCAGGCTCTGGGACACCTCGGATCCCGCGCGCGCCAGCGCGTACGGAGTCCCCCTCACAGGGCACACCTACGCGGTACGGGCCCTGCGGTACAGCCCGCGCGGTGGAGTGCTGGTGACCGGAGGCCAGGAGGGCACCGTACGGCTCTGGCAGACCGATCCGGCAACGGCCCGCACACTGCTGTGCGCGTCGACGCGCTCGGCCATGACCCCCGACGTCTGGAAGGAGTTCGTGTCGCCCGCCCTGCCCTACGATCCGCCGTGCGGCGCATGACGCCGGGGCCGGGAGGCCTCAGACCACGACCACCTCGACCGTGGCCACCGGGTTGCAGCCGTAGCCCTGGGCGTTCCACGGGGCGCGGTCGGGCTGGGTGGCGCCGTGGGAGTCGGTCGCGCGGGCCAGCAGTCGGCACCGGCCGGGGCGGCGCGGTGTCCACCGGTACGACCAGCCCGTCCAGGCGTACGGCCCGGTGGGCGGCTCGAGTTCGGCGTCGTGCCACTCGGCGTCCGGGGCGCCCTCCCCCGGGCCGGTGCCGTCCTCGTCCTCGGCCCGGACCTCGACCCGGCCCACCGACCGGCCCGCACCCGACCAGGCCCTGCCGCGTACGACGGTCTGCGTGCCGCGGCGCAGCGCCTCGTCCGGTTCGGGCGTGGTGATGAGCGACTTGACGCGGATGGCCGTGACAGGCCCGTCGGGGGTGCCGTCCGAGGCGACGTAGACGTACTCGTCGGTCTGGAAGACGCCGGCGAAGGGTTCGGTCCCGGCTCGCGCACCGACCAGCCACTTCACGTCGGCGACCGCGTACCGGCCGGGGACCACGAGCCGCACGGGGGCGCCGTGCTCGGGCGTGAGCGGTTCGCCGTTCATGTGCGTGGCGAGGAGGGTGTCGGGGTGGAGCGCCTCGGCGAGCGGGAGCGCGCGCTCGAAGGTCGTGCGGTGCCCGTGGACGCTGCCGGTGTCGGCTCCGGCGAAGACGAACTCGACGGTCGCCGGGTCGACGCCGGCCCGCTCGGCGACGCGGTGGAACGGCACGCCCGCGAACCGGGCGCAGCCGACGGCCCCCTGGCCCCATGGCAGCCCTGGCGGGCGCGGGTTCATCAGGGCCCGTCCGTTGCCCGCGCACTCCAGGACGACGTCGAACTCGCGTCGGCCGGGGCGGCCGAGGGCGATGAGGTCCTCGTAGTCGAGGGTGAGCGGCGAGGTCACGGCGCCGTCGACGTGGAGCCGCCAGTGGGCGGTCTCCGTGGGCGGGACGCCGAAGTGGTCCCGTACGAAGAGGGCGTCGGCGGGCGTCACCGGGTCGGCCAGCGCGGCCATCGGCGTCTGGGCGTTGTACGGCTCGGTGGTCACCGTCTCGGGGGCCCAGGCGGTCGCGCCGGGCCCTCGGGGAACAGCCGATGCGGTCATGACGCCGACACCTCCGTGGGGCGTGGGCCCGATGCCGCGGTCCCGGCGGGACCCGGTGCGGGGCGGTCCCGGCGGGGGCCCGGGTGGCCCGGGTGCGGGGCGGTCCCGGTGCCGGGTGGTCCCGGCGGGGGCCCCGTGCGGGGTGGTCCCGGTCGGGCCCCGTGCGGGTGGTCCCCGCGGGGCCCGGTGCCGGGTGGTCCCGGTGCCGGGTGGTCCCGGCGGGGGCCCCGTGCGGGGTGGTCCCGGCGGGGGCCCGGGTGCGGGGCGGTCCCGGTCGGGCCCCGTGCGGGGCGGTCCCGGTGGGAGGCCCGGTGCGGGGCACGGTCCGGCTCTCAGCGTACGTCCGTTGACGCGCCCCCACGAGCCCGACGGACGGCGGCGGCCGGGCCCCCGGTCCCGTGGCGGCGTCCGAATCGTCCAAGACCCGTCCTCCCCCGCCCGCCTAGCCTCGTCCCATGAACACACCACGACTGGACGTCATCGGCCTCGTCGTCTCCGACATGGCCGCCTCGCTCGCCTTCTACCAGCGGCTCGGTATCGACATCCCGGCCGACGCCGACACCGCGCCGCACGTGGAGGCCCACCTGCCCGGGGGGATGCGGATCGCGTGGGACACGGAGGAGGTCATCACCTCCTTTGATCCCGGCTGGACCCGGCCCGAGGGCGGTGACCGGGTGGGGCTCGCGTTCCTCTGCGCCTCGCCCCAGGAGGTGGACGCCACGTACGAGTCGCTCGTCGCCGCCGGGTACCGCGGGCATCTGAAGCCCTGGGACGCCGTGTGGGGGCAGCGCTACGCCGTGGTGCTCGACCCGGACGGCTGTGGGGTCTCCCTCTTCGCCCAGGCCGAGGCGTAGGCGGTCAGGGTCGTGCCGGCCAGCGCCCTGGTCTCGCGTGCCAGGTGGGCCTGGTCGGCGCAGCCCGCGCCGAGCGCCGCGTCGGCGAACGGAACCCCCGCCCTGACCAGGGCGAGGGCGCGCTGGAGCCGCAGGATCCGGGCCAGGGTCTTGGGGCCGTAGCCGAACGCGTCCAGCGACCGCCGGTGGAGGCGGCGGGCGCCGAGGCCCACGGCGTCGGCGGTCTCCGCGACGGGGCGCCCGGCGGCGAGGCGCCGGACGACGGCGCGGATCAGGGAGTCGGGGGCCGGGGCGTCGGCGGCACGGCGGAGGGCGAGGTCCTCCAGGGCGGCGGCGGGGTCGGGCGCGTCGGAGATCCGCGCGCCGAGCCGCCGGGCCCGCGCCTCGCCCCACAGCGCGCCCAGCTCGACCCGCCGGTCGCGCAGGGCGCTCGCCGGTACGCCGAGCAACGCGGGCGCGTCACCGGGGGCGAACCGGATCCCGGCGTAGTGGCCGGGGCCGCCCTCGGGGAGGTATGCGACGGTGTCGGGGCCGGCGACGAGCAGCCGGCCTTCGCACCACAGCAGGTCCATGCACCCGTCGGGCAGCACCGGTACCGGGCCCTCGTCCACGGTCCGTGGTGTCAGGGTCCAGACGACCGCGCCGTCCAGGCGCGCCGGGCGTTCCTCGTACACCCTTCCGAGCCTAGACGGATCCCGGCGACGGACGGGTCCCGGCGACGGCCCCGGGCGTGCGCGACACCCTCTAGTCCTTCTCCCAGCCGGAGTGGAGTCGCGACTTCACGTCGTCCGGGGGCAGGAAGCGGGACCAGCGTTCGGGGAACTCCGACGGCATGTCCGGGTCGTCCTCGTCCACCTCCTCCTCCTCCGCGCGCAGCCGGGCGACGAGGTCGGCGGCCTGGGCGGCACGGGCGCGGTCGCTGGCCTCGCGGGCGGCGGCGGTGGCGACCGAGGGCCAGACCCGGTCGATCGCCGCGTTCACCGCCGCGCCGACGAGCACGGCGAAGGCCGAGATGCCGATCCAGAGCAGGACGGCGATGGGGGCGGCGAGGGAGCCGTAGATGGTCGGTCCCTCGACCTGGCTGGTGAGGTAGATCCGGAGCAGGAAGCTGCCGAGCACCCACATCCCGAGGGCCACGAGCGCGCCCGGGATGTCCTCGATCCACGGCGATCTGACGGGCACGGAGACGTGGTAGAGCGTGGTGAGGAAGGCGACGGAGAGCAGGATGACGACCGGCCAGTACAGGACGGAGACGACCTCCGTGCCCCAGGGGATCAGCTCCACCACCCGGTCGGGTCCGACCACGGCGAGCGGCAGCACGACCGCGCCGATGAGCAGCGCCACGATGTAGAGCAGGAAGGCGAGGAGCCGGGTCTTCACGATGCCGCGGTGGCCGTCGAGTCCGTACATCACGGTGATCGTGTCGATGAAGACGTTGACGGCGCGCGAGCCGGACCACAGGGCGATGGCGAAGCCGAGCGAGACCAGTTCGGGGCGGGTGCCCTGGGTGACGTCGTCCAGGACGGGTTTGGCGATCTCGCGGACGCCCCGGTCGGAGAGGACCGTCCGGGCGGCGTTGAGGATGTTCTCCTCGATGCTGGCGACCGTGTCGGTGTTGGTCCAGTCGTCGGCGTAGCCGAGGAGGGCGATCAGACCGAGCAGCAGCGGGGGCAGGGACAGCAGGGTGAAGAACGCGGCCTCGGCCGCGAGACCGAGGATGCGGTACTCGATGCACGAGTTGACGGTGTCCTTCAGGAGCAGCCAGACCATCTTCCGCTTGGACACGTTGCGGTAGAGGACGCGCGCCCGGTGGAGTCTGCTCCCGGGCCGCCGCTCGGGTGTTTCGTTTGCTGCCTGCACCTCCTTACCGTATCGGCATGGCACCCACCACCCACACCGTGACCAACCAGCCTCCGCCCCTGGTCGGATACGACGTGTTCACCGCGGACCGGGCACTCGCGGAGGCCGTGGAGCGGCATGTGCCGCCGGAGGTCTTCGCGGACGCACGGGAGGAGCTGGCGGAGTTCGGCCGCTCCGCCGGATCGGCTCAGGCGGCGGAATGGGGGGCGCTGGCGAACGAACACCCGCCGCGGCTGCGGACGCACGACCGGTACGGGAACC
This sequence comes from Streptomyces sp. NPDC057271, assembly GCF_042668715.1. Taxonomy (NCBI): domain Bacteria; kingdom Bacillati; phylum Actinomycetota; class Actinomycetes; order Kitasatosporales; family Streptomycetaceae; genus Streptomyces; species Streptomyces sp. NPDC057271. The sequence goes on along the minus strand of NZ_JBHUYJ010000061.1, from coordinate 17,373 downwards.
GGGTCGACGAGGTCGTGTTCCACCCGGCCTGGCACCGGCTGCTGGGCCGGGCCGTGGGCGCCGGGCTGACGGACGCGTGGGGCCGTCCGGGGGGCCATGTGCGACGGGCGGCCGCCTTCGTCCTGACGACGCAGATCGAGGCGGGTCACGGCTGCCCGCTGTCGATGACGCATGCCGCGGTGCCCGCGCTGCGCGCGGATCCGGCGCTGGCCGCGGTGTGGGAGCCGTTGCTGACCTCGCGCGTGTACGACCAGGAGCTGCGGCCGCCGGAGGAGAAGGGCGGCGTGCTCCTCGGGATGGGGATGACGGAGAAGCAGGGCGGCAGTGACGTCCGGGCGAACACGACCCGGGCGCGGGCGCTCCCGGGGGCGGACGGGGACGCGTACGTGCTGACGGGGCACAAGTGGTTCTGTTCGGCGCCGATGTCGGACGGCTTCCTGGTACTCGCGCAGGTGTCCCCCTCTGCCGGACAGGGTGGCCTCACCTGCTTCCTGGTGCCGCGGGTCCTCCCGGACGGTACGCGGAACGCGTTCGCGATCCAGCGGCTCAAGGACAAGCTCGGCAACCGGTCCAACGCCTCCGCCGAGGTCGAGTTCGACGGGACGACGTGGGCGCGCCGGGTCGGGGACGAGGGGCGCGGGGTCCGCACGATCATCGAGATGGTGGCGGCGACGCGGCTGGACTGTGTGCTGGGCTCGGCGGCGCTGATGCGGCAGGCGGTCGCCCAGGCCGTGCACCACACCGCGTACCGCCGCGCGTTCGGGGGCGTGCTGATCGACAAGCCGCTGATGCGCAACGTGCTGGCCGATCTCGCCCTGGAGTCGGAGGCGGCGACGGCCCTGGGGATGCGGCTGGCGGCGGCGTACGACGCCGACTCGGAGGCGGAGCGGGCGTTCGCGCGGATCGCGGTGCCGGTGGCCAAGTACTGGGTGACGAAGCGGTGCACACCGGTGGCGGCGGAGGCGCTGGAGTGCTTGGGCGGCAACGGCTACGTGGAGGAGTCGGGCATGCCCCGGCTGCTGCGCGAGTCACCGCTCAACTCGATCTGGGAGGGCTCCGGCAACGTCCAGGCCCTGGACGTCCTGAGGGTCCTGCGGCAGGAGCCGATGGCTCTGAACGCCCTCCTGACGGAGGTCGGGAAGGCACGGGGCGCGGATCACCGGCTCGACCGGGCGATCAAGGGGATGCTGACCGAACTGGCCGATCTCGACGGGATCGAGGGACGGGCGCGGCGGCTGGTGGAGCGGATGGCGCTCGTCCTTCAGGGGGCGCTGCTGGTTCGGTGGGCGCCCTCGGAGGTGGCGGACGCTTTCTGCGCCTCGCGGCTGGGCGGCGACTGGGGTGCGGCGTTCGGGACGCTGCCGTCGACGCTGGATCTGGCCTCGGTGGTGGAACGGGCGCGGGCGGAGGTCTGATCAGGTGTTCCGCCGGGCGGGGCGGGCGCCTGCTGCCGCGTTCCCCCGGGGTTTCGGGCATGCGAAAAGCGGTGGGTGGTGCTGCGCCGACACGGCACCACCCACCGCTCGCACCACCCTCATGCACGAGAGCGGTTGCTTCCAGAGTTGCAAAGGGTTGCAGGATTACCCGAACCGCCCTTCGCGGGGCAGTCCGGGACGGCACGATGGGCACCGACACTCGGCAATTCTGCAGAACCGATACGGCGCCGTGGGTGGTGGCTGGGAGAGACCGATGACGAACGCTCGGCTGAACAACACGCGTCTCGACATGAAGCGGCTGGCCGCGATGGACGCCGCCCAGGCGACCCGACTGCTGCATCGCGTACGGGAGGAGACACTGGCCGGCCGGACGCCGCCGATCGCTCCCAGACCGGTCATCGACGCCTCCTGGCAGCGGATGTTCCGACTCGGTCTCGACCCCGACCAGGGCACGAGCACGGTGCTGCTCCAGCGGGACGAGCTGGAGGAGCGTCGGCGCACGACGGTCCTCGGCGAGGTGATGCGCACGCTGAGCACGATGCTCACCGGGATCGCCGAGGCCTCGATGCAGATCATGGTGGTGACGGACGAGCAGGGCCGGGTGCTGTGGCGCGAGGGCAACCTCGCGGTGCTGCGGCAGGCCAACGGCATCTGTCTGGAGGAGGGCGCGGCCTGGACCGAGCACACCGCCGGGACGAACGCGGTGGGGACGGCGCTCGCGATGCGCCGGGCGGTCCAGGTCCACTCGGCCGAGCACTACGTCCACACGCTGCACAACTGGACGTGCGCGGCGGCCCCGGTCCATGATCCGCGCGACCAGCGGCTGCTGGGGATCGTGGACGTGAGCGGGCCCGCGTCCAGCTTCCATCCGTCCACGCTCGCGCTGGTCGGTTCGGTCGCCCAGCTCGCGGAGGCGGAGATGCGCGACCGTCATCTGCGGTCGATCGAGCGGCTGCGCTCGGTGGCGGCGCCGATCCTGTGCCGGGTGGGCGGACGGGCGTTAGCGGTGGACGCGCACGGCTGGACGGCGGCGGTGACCGGCATGGCGCCGGTGGACCGGTTGGCGCTGCCCAAGTCCTTCCGCGCCGGACGGGTGTGGCTGCCGTCGCTGGGGATGTGCGCGGTCGAGCCGCTGCCGGGAGGCTGGCTGCTGCGCGTCGAGGACGAGGACCGGGCGGGCGCGGCTGCGGCCGGGGAGGCGTCGAGCCGGGTGGTGCTCGACCTGAGCAGGCCGCGCCGGTGGTCGGTCGCGGTGTCGGGGCCGGCGGGGAGCTGGTCCCAGGAGCTGAGCCCGCGCCACGCCGAGCTGCTGTACGTCCTGGCGCTGCACCGCGACGGCCGGACGGCGGCGGAGCTGGCCGAGGACGTGTTCGGAGACCGGACGAGGACGGTGACGGTACGGGCGGAGATGTCACGGATCCGCCGGAACCTGGCGAGCGTGCTGGCCCACCGCCCCTACCGCTTCAGCGAGGAGGTGGAGGTGGCGATCCTGACCCCGGACCACCCGGCGGACCTCCTCCCCCACTCGACGGCCCCGGCGATCCGCTCCGCCCGGCTGGGGCGGGCCTAGGCAGCGGGGTCGCCCCAGGGGGCCGGGGCCTGCGGGCCGCTTCGTGAGCCACCTGCCCACATGCTGGACAGGCCGCTCACGAGGCCGGACGCGGCGGCCGCCGGGCCGCGTCCGCCCCGGGGGCGGTTCCGCGCGAGGGCATGACCCGGGGGCGGTTCCGCGCGAGGGCATGACCCGGGGGCGGTTCCGCGCGAGGGCATGACCCGGGGGCGGTTCCGCGCGAGGGCATGATGCGATGGACGTATGCGCATCACTCTCACCACCTGGTCCCTCGAACAGACCTCGCCGTCCGATCTGCGTCCCGCGACCCCGCCGGAGGGGGACGAGGTCACGATCCGGCGCGCCGAGGTGCCCTCGCCCGAGTACAGCCGCTTCCTCTATACAGCGGTCGGCGGCGACATCCGCTGGAACGACCGGCTGTCGCTGACGTACAAGCAGTGGCAGGAGATCGTCGAGAAGCCCGGGGCCGAGATCTGGGTGGCGTACGAGAAGGGGACGCCGGCCGGGTACGTGGAGCTGGACCCGCAGGACGACGGCGTGGTGGAGATCGTCTACTTCGGCCTGATCCCCGCCTTCCGGGGCCGCCGGATCGGCGGACACCTGCTCTCGTACGGGGTCCGGCGCGCCTGGGACCTGGCCGAGCGCTGGCCGGAGCGGGAGGCGACCCGGCGGGTGTGGCTGCACACGTGCTCGCTGGACGGACCGCACGCGATGGACAACTACCTGCGCCGCGGCTTCCGGCTCTTCGACACCAAGGTGGAGGAGGTCGAGGAGTCCGAGACGCCCGGCCCCTGGCCCGGCGCCCACTGACCCGTCCCCCCTCACGTCCCGGGCCCGCGGGAGGGCCCCGGGGCGTGACCCACACCACACCGTCTCGCCATGCGGGACACTCCTGTCCACATTGCGGACGAAGCTGGACTGAGTCCAAAGCCCCGTGACAGGCTTCCGTCATGTCTGGAACTGGAATTGCCTTGGTGAGTCGGCGGCACGTCGACCTCGGCCGCATGTCCAGCGCCATGTGTTCGGCGCGCTGAGAGAACCAGCACCTCCCCGAGCACCTTTCAGACCGACCCCGCTGCGCACCGTCGCGCCATCTCCTGACCCACGTACGAGTGTGCAGGTCAGAGCCGCCCTCCCGCAGTCCCGAAGGACATATCGCCATGGCCGCCACCCCGGAAAACCCCGCACCCGCCACGCCCCGCCGCAAGGTGAGCCGTCACCGTGGCGAGGGCCAGTGGGCCGTGGGGCACTTCACCCCGCTGAACGGCAATGAGCAGTTCAAGAAGGACGACGACGGTCTCAATGTGCGGACACGCATTGAGACGATCTACTCCAAGCGTGGCTTCGACTCGATCGACCCCAACGACCTGCGGGGCCGCATGCGCTGGTGGGGTCTCTACACCCAGCGCAAGGAAGGCCTCGACGGCACCAAGACCGGTGTCCTGGAGCCGGAGGAGCTGGACGCGGAGTACTTCATGCTCCGGGTCCGCATCGACGGCGGCCGGCTGACGACCGAGCAGCTGCGGGTCGTCGGCGAGATCTCGCAGGAGTTCGCGCGCGGCACGGCCGACATCACGGACCGGCAGAACGTGCAGTACCACTGGATCCGGATCGAGGACGTCCCCGAGATCTGGAACCGGCTGGAGGCCGTCGGCCTGTCGACCACCGAGGCCTGCGGCGACACCCCGCGCGTCATCCTCGGCTCCCCGGTCGCCGGCATCGCCGAGGACGAGATCATCGACGGCACCCCCGCCATCGACGAGATCTACCGCCGGATCGTGGGCAACAAGGACTTCTCCAACCTGCCCCGCAAGTTCAAGTCGGCCGTCTCCGGCTCGCCGCTGCTCGACGTGGCGCACGAGATCAACGACATCGCCTTCGTCGGCGTGAACCACCCGGAGCACGGCCCCGGCTTCGACGTCTGGGTCGGCGGCGGTCTCTCCACCAACCCCAAGCTGGGCGTCCGCCTGGGCACCTGGGTCTCCCTCGACGAGGTCCCGGACGTCTACGAGGGCGTCATCTCGATCTTCCGCGACTACGGCTACCGCCGGCTGCGCACCCGCGCCCGGCTGAAGTTCCTCGTCGCCGACTGGGGCCCGGAGAAGTTCCGCCAGGTCCTGGAGGACGAGTACCTGAAGCGCAAGCTGACCGACGGCCCCGCCCCCGAGCAGCCGGCCGGACAGTGGCGCGACCACGTGGGCGTCCACCGGCAGAAGGACGGCCGCTTCTACGTCGGCTTCGCCCCGCGCGTCGGCCGCGTCGACGGCGCCACGCTCACCAAGATCGCGGACATCGCCGAGGCGCACGGTTCGGGCCGGGTCCGTACCACCGCCGAGCAGAAGATGATCGTCCTGGACGTCGAGGAGGCGCAGGTCGAGTCGATCGTCTCCGCGCTCGAGTCCCTGGACCTGCGGGTCAACCCCTCGCCGTTCCGGCGCGGGACGATGGCGTGCACCGGCATCGAGTTCTGCAAGCTGGCGATCGTCGAGACCAAGGCGCGCGGCGCCTCCCTGATCGACGAACTCGAGCGCCGTATCCCCGAGTTCGACGAGCCGATCACCATCAACATCAACGGCTGCCCCAACGCCTGCGCCCGTATCCAGGTCGCGGACATCGGTCTCAAGGGCCAGCTGGTCCTTGACGACGACGGCAACCGCGTCGAGGGCTACCAGGTCCACCTGGGCGGCGCCCTCGGCCTGGAGGCCGGTTTCGGCCGCAAGGTCCGTGGTCTGAAGGTCACCTCGGCCGAGCTGCCGGACTACGTCGAGCGGGTCCTCACGCGCTTCCAGGAGCAGCGCGAGGACGGCGAGCGCTTCGCCACCTGGGCGGCGCGCGCGTCGGAGGAGGCGCTGTCATGAGCTTCCCGCCGACGACGATGTCCGCACCTCTGCGCCGCGTGCGCGGAGATGGGGGCACCCCCGGGCCGAAGGCCCAGGGGGAGACGGAGGGCGCACCGTGAGCGAGCGTGCCGCGCCCTTCTACTGCCCGTACTGCGGCGACGAGGACCTGTTTCCGCACGAGACGGGTCACGGAGCCTGGGAATGCCGGGCGTGCAGTCGAGCCTTCCAGTTGAAGTTCCTGGGGCTCCTCGCCCCTGGAACTTCGAGCAACTCCACTGGAGGGGAACCGATATGACGACCACTCAGACGATCACCGAGGACACCGACCTGAAGGCGCTCGCCGAGCAGGCCGGCCGCGACCTGGAGGACGCCTCCGCGCTGGAGATCCTCCGGTGGGCGGCGGAGACCTTCGGCAGGCGGTTCTGCGTCACGTCCTCCATGGAGGACGCGGTCGTCGCCCACCTCGCCTCGCGCGCCATGCCCGGGGTCGACGTGGTCTTCCTCGACACCGGCTACCACTTCCCCGAGACCATCGGCACCCGTGACGCGGTCGACGCGGTGATGGACGTCAACGTCATCACCCTGACCCCGCGTCAGTCCGTCGCCGAGCAGGACGCCGAGCACGGCCCGAAGCTGCACGACCGCGACCCCGACCTGTGCTGCGCGCTGCGCAAGGTCAAGCCGCTCGAAGAGGGCCTGACCGCGTACCGCGCATGGGCCACCGGCCTGCGCCGCGACGAGTCGCCGACCCGGGCGAACACCCCGGTCGTCGGTTGGGACGAGAAGCGGCAGAAGGTCAAGATCTCCCCCATCGCCCGCTGGACGCAGGACGACGTCGACGCCTACGTCGCCCAGCACGGCGTCCTCACCAACCCGCTCCTCATGGACGGCTACGCCTCCGTCGGCTGCGCGCCCTGCACCCGCCGCGTCGCGGAGGGCGAGGACGTCAGGGCCGGCCGCTGGGCCGGCCGGAGCAAGACGGAATGCGGGCTGCACGGCTGATGACCACACTTGAGAATTCCCAGGAGAACGACGTGACCGGTGCCACCATCTGGCTCACGGGCCTGCCCAGCGCCGGCAAGACCACCATCGCGTACGAGCTCGCCGCCACGCTGCGCGGCGAAGGCCACCGGGTCGAGGTGCTCGACGGCGACGAGATCCGCGAGTTCCTCTCCGCGGGTCTCGGCTTCAGCCGCGAGGACCGGCACACCAACGTGCAGCGGATCGGCTTCGTCGCCGAACTGCTCGCCTCGAACGGCGTGAAGGTCCTGGTCCCGGTCATCGCTCCGTACGCGGACAGCCGTGAGGCCGTCCGCAAGCGCCACGAGTCCGAGGGCACCCCGTACGTGGAGGTGCACGTCGCCACTCCGGTGGACGTGTGCTCCGTACGCGATGTGAAGGGGCTGTACGCCAAGCAGGCCGCGGGTGAACTCAGCGGCCTGACCGGGGTCGACGACCCGTACGACGAGCCGGCCGACCCCGATCTGCGGATCGAGTCCCAGAACCAGACCGTGCAGGAGTCCGCGGCGCAGCTCCACGCGCTGCTCACCGAGAGGGGCCTGACGTGAGCACCACCGTTGCCCATGTTCATGAGGAGACCGACAGCCCGTTCGCGCTGTCGCACCTGGACTCGCTCGAGTCCGAGGCCGTCCACATCTTCCGCGAGGTGGCGGGCGAGTTCGAGCGGCCGGTGATCCTCTTCTCCGGCGGCAAGGACTCCATCGTCATGCTGCATCTGGCGCTCAAGGCGTTCGCGCCGGCGCCGGTCCCCTTCACGCTGCTGCACGTCGACACCGGGCACAACTTCCCCGAGGTCATCGAGTACCGCGACCGGGTCGTGACCCAGCATGGGCTGCGGCTGCACGTCGCCTCCGTCCAGGAGTACATCGACGCCGGGAAGCTGCGCGAACGTCCCGACGGGACGCGTAACCCGCTCCAGACGGTGCCGCTGACCGAGGCGATCCAGCAGCACCGTTTCGACGCCGTCTTCGGCGGCGGTCGGCGCGACGAGGAGAAGGCCCGCGCGAAGGAGCGGGTGTTCTCGCTGCGCGACGAGTTCTCGCAGTGGGACCCGCGGCGCCAGCGCCCCGAGCTGTGGCAGCTCTACAACGGCCGCCACGCGCCCGGCGAGCACGTCCGCGTCTTCCCGCTCTCCAACTGGACCGAGCTGGACGTCTGGCAGTACATCGCCCGCGAGTCCATCGACCTGCCGGAGATCTACTTCGCCCATGAGCGCGAGGTCTTCGCCCGCAACGGCATGTGGCTGACGGCCGGCGAATGGGGCGGCCCCAAGGACACCGAGACGGTGGAGAAGCGGCTGATCCGCTACCGCACCGTCGGCGACATGTCCTGCACGGGCGCCGTCGACTCCGACGCCTCCACGCTGGAGGCCGTCATCGCCGAGATCGCCGCCTCCCGCCTCACCGAGCGGGGTGCGACCCGCGCCGACGACAAGATGTCCGAGGCCGCGATGGAAGACCGCAAGCGCGAAGGGTACTTCTAGCCATGACGAGCACGACCGAGCAGTTCGCCGACGTCTCGGCGACCACCCTGCTGCGTTTCGCGACCGCCGGATCCGTCGACGACGGCAAGTCCACGCTGGTGGGCCGGCTGCTGCACGACTCCAAGTCGGTCCTGACCGACCAGCTGGAGGCCGTGGAGGCCGCATCCATCAAGCGCGGCCAGGAGGCCCCCGACCTGGCGCTGCTCACCGACGGTCTGCGGGCCGAGCGGGAGCAGGGCATCACCATCGACGTGGCGTACCGCTACTTCGCGACCCCGCGCCGCCGGTTCATCCTTGCCGACACCCCCGGGCACGTGCAGTACACCCGGAACATGGTCACCGGCGCCTCCACCGCCGAGCTGGCCGTGGTCCTGGTCGACGCGCGCAACGGTGTGGTCGAGCAGACCCGTCGCCACGCGGCCGTCGCGGCGCTGCTGCGGGTCCCGCATGTGGTCCTGGCCGTCAACAAGATGGACCTCGTCGACTACGCGGAGCCCGTCTTCGCGGCGATCGCCGAGGAGTTCACGACGTACGCCTCCGAGCTGGGCGTCCCGGAGATCACCGCGATCCCGATCTCCGCACTGGCCGGCGACAACGTGGTGGAGCCCTCCGCCAACATGGACTGGTACGGCGGTCCGACGGTTCTGGAGCACCTGGAGACCGTGCCGGTCAGCCACGACCTGACGGCCTGCCACGCGCGCTTCCCCGTCCAGTACGTGATCCGTCCGCAGACCGCCGAGCACCCGGACTACCGGGGGTACGCCGGTCAGATCGCGGCCGGTGCCTTCCGGGTCGGGGAGCAGATCACCGTACTGCCGTCGGGGAAGACGTCCACGATCACCGCGATCGACGCGCTGGGCGAGTCGGTGGACATCGCCTGGGCGCCGCAGTCGGTCACGATCCGGCTGGCGGACGACATCGACATCTCGCGTGGCGATCTCCTCGCCCCGAGCGGAGACGCCCCGGCCACCAGCCAGGACGTCGAGGCGACGGTCTGCCACGTGGCGGACCAGCCGCTGGCCGTGGGCCAGCGGGTGCTGCTCAAGCACACCACGCGCACGGTCAAGGCGATCGTCAAGGAGATCCCGTCCCGGCTGACGCTGGACGACCTCTCCCAGCACCCCGAGCCGGGGCAGCTGGTCGCCAACGACATCGGCCGGGTGAGGGTCCGTACCGCCGAGCCGCTCGCGCTCGACGCGTACGCCGACTCGCGTCGCACCGGTTCGTTCCTGCTGATCGACCCCGCGGACGGCACCACGCTCGCGGCCGGCATGGCGGGCGCGTCCTTCGCCGACGACAAGGCCGTGGCGGCGGTCGCGGACGACGAGGGCTGGGACTTCTGACATGACGTACGACGCCTACGGCACCTTCGCCAAGGAGGGCGGCCGCGTGGGTTCCGGCGCCCTCGGCGCGGGCAGCGGAGGGGTCGCGCGATGTGCGTGTTGATGCCGGCGCGCCGCGTACGCGGCGCCGTCCCGCTCCACCCGTTCCACGAACGACATAGCCGAAGAAGCCTTCGAAGACCCTGAGGGGAACCAGCTCCGTGCCTGCCTTCCGTACGACTCCGCGCCGCTCACTCGTCGCCGCCGCGGCTCTGCCGCTGCTGATCGGCGCGCTGGCCTCCTGCGGCTACGGGTCGCAGGCGAAGAGCGACGAGAAGAAGGTGGCCGCGGTGGGCGAGAAGCTCTCGGCCGACGCCGTCCGGCTCGGGTACTTCCCGAACCTGACGCACGCCACCGCACTCGTCGGTGACGAAGAGGGCATCATCCAGAAGGAGTTGGGCGGAACGGAGCTGAAGGTCGCCACCTTCAACGCCGGTCCGTCCGCGATCGAGGCGCTGAACGCCGAGTCGATCGACATCGCGTACGTCGGCCCCTCCCCCGCGATCAACGGCTACACCAGGTCCCGGGGCAAGAACCTGCGGATCATCGGAGGTTCGGCCTCCGGCGGTGTGAAGCTCGTCGTGAACCCGGAGAAGATCAAGTCGCTCGACGACGTCAGGGGCAAGCGGATCGCGACCCCGCAGCTCGGCAACACCCAGGACGTCGCCTTCCTCGACTGGATCTCCGAGCAGGGCTGGAAGGTAGACGCCCAGAGCGGCAAGGGCGACGTCTCCGTCCTGCGTACGGACAACAAGGTGACCCCGGACGCCTACACCTCCGGCTCCATCGACGGCGCGTGGGTCCCCGAGCCCACCGCCTCCACGCTCGTCAGCGAGGGCGCCAAGGTCCTCCTCGACGAGTCGACGCTCTGGCCGGACGGCAAGTTCGTGATCACGAACATCATCGTGTCGCAGAAGTTCCTCACCGAGCACCCGGACGTCGTCGAAGCCGTACTGCGCGGCTCGGTCAACACCAACACGTGGATCAACGCCAACCCCGGCAAGGCCAAGGCGTCCGCCAACGCCAAGCTGGAGGAGCTGACCGGCAAGCCGCTGGACGCCGAGGTCATCGACGGCGCCTGGCCCTCGCTGGGGTTCACCGACGACCCACTGGCCGCCACGCTCCAGGCCCAGGCGGGCCACGCGGTGAAGGCAGGTCTCCTCAAGCAGCCCGAACTCGACGGCATCTACGACCTGAAGCCCCTGAACAAGGTGCTGAAGGCCGCCGGCCGCCCCGAGGTCTCCGACGCCGGTCTCGGCGTCAAGTGAACACGTCCGCCGCTCATACCCAGGAGGTGACGACCATGGCCCCGACCGCGACGCTCGCCAAGGCCGAGGACCGTGCGACGGTGACGCACGCCGCCCGGATCGCCCATGTCTCGAAGTCCTTCGGCGGTCCCGCCGGAGGCCAGCTCGTCCTCGACGACATCTCGCTCGATGTCGCCCCGGGTGAGTTCGTCACGCTCCTCGGCGCGTCCGGATGCGGCAAGTCCACCCTTCTCAACCTGGTCGCCGGGCTCGACCGGCCGTCCGCGGGGTCCATCGAGACCCCCGGCGGCCGACCCGCCCTGATGTTCCAGGAGCACGCCCTCTTCCCGTGGCTGACCGCGGGCAAGAACATCGAACTGGCGCTGCGGCTGCGCGGGGTGCCGAAGTCCGAGCGGCGCCCGGAGGCCGAGCGCCTGCTCGACCTGGTGCGGCTCGGCGGCTCGTACCGCAAGCGGGTGCACGAGCTGTCCGGCGGCATGCGCCAGCGTGTCGCCCTGGCCCGCGCGCTCGCCCAGGACAGCGACCTGCTGCTGATGGACGAGCCGTTCGCGGCGCTCGACGCCATCACGCGGGACGTGCTGCACGACGAGCTGACCCGGATCTGGCGCGAGACGAACCTCTCGGTGCTGTTCGTGACCCACAACGTGCGCGAGGCCGTGCGGCTGGCCGAGCGCGTGGTACTGCTGTCGTCCCGTCCCGGGCGGATCGCCCGGGAGTGGACCATCGACATCCCGCAGCCGCGTCGTATCGAGGACGCCGACGTGGCGGAACTGTCCGTCGAGATCACCGAAGAACTGCGTAGGGAGATCCGCCGCCATGGCCAGCACTGATACGACCGGCCCGAAGGCCACGGCGGCCTCGAAGGCGGACGACCTGGCCGGCCTGGAGGCGGGCCTCGACGCGCTGGACGCGGTGCAGGTGCGCCGTACGCCGGTGCGCGAGGTCCTGCTGAAGAAGGTCCTGCCGCCGGTCCTGGCCGTGTTGCTGGTCCTCGCGGTCTGGCAGCTGCTCGTCACGGCCGAGGTCACCGACGAGTCCAAGCTGCCCTCGCCCGGGGCGGTCTGGGACAGCCTGACGACCATGTGGCTGGAGGGCACGCTCCTCGGGGTGCTCTGGACGAGCGTGTCGCGGGCCCTGCTCGGGTTCCTGATGGCGCTCGCCATCGGTACGCCACTGGGTCTGCTGGTCGCCCGGGTGAGGTTCGTGCGCGCGGCGATCGGGCCGGTGCTCGCGGGCCTGCAGTCGCTGCCGTCGGTGGCGTGGGTGGCTCCGGCCGTGCTGTGGATCGGCCTCAACGACTCGATGATGTACGCGGTGATCCTGCTGGGCGCCGTGCCGTCGATCGCCAACGGTCTGGTGGCCGGTGTCGACCAGGTCCCGCCGCTCTTCCTGCGCGCGGGGCGCACGCTGGGCGCGACCGGGATCAAGGGAGCCTGGCACATCGTGATGCCGGCCGCGCTGCCGGGCTATCTCGCGGGTCTGAAGCAGGGCTGGGCGTTCTCGTGGCGCTCGCTGATGGCCGCCGAGATCATCGCCTCGTCGCCCGACCTGGGCCTGGGCCTGGGACAGTTGCTGGAGAACGGCCGGAACAACTTCGACATGCCGGGGATCTTCCTCGCCATCATCCTGATCCTGCTGGTCGGTGTCGCCATCGACCTGCTGATCTTCAGTCCGCTGGAGCGCGCGGTGCTGCGCGGTCGTGGCCTGCTGGTGAAGGGCTGACCATGAGCGCCCCCGCCCTCCCGTCGCGCGCCTCCGCCCTCGCAGGGGAGCGCTCCGCACCTGTCCTCTGCGTCATCGCCCACGGCAGCCGCGATCCGCGGCACGCCGCGACCGTGCACGCGCTGGTGCGCCGGGTCAGGTCGCTGCGCCCGGGGCTGCGTGTGGAGACGGCGTTCCTCGACTTCAACCTGCCGTCGGTGCCCGGGGTGCTCGACCGGCTCGTGGCCGAGGGGGTACGGGACGTCGTGGCGCTGCCGCTGCTGCTGAGCCGTGCCTTCCACGCGAAGGCCGACATCCCGGCCGTACTACGGCAGGCCCCGGCGGGGCTGCGGATCCGCCAGGCGGAGGTGCTCGGCCCCTCGCCGCTCCTGGTCGCGGCGGTGCAGCGGCGGCTGTTCGAGGCGGGACTGACGCCCGCCGGCAGAGGCCCGACCGGACTCGTCCCGGCCTCGGCGGGCTCAACGGCCCCGGAGGCGACAGCGGTGATCGCACCCGCGTCCACCCTGGGGCCGGTCCCCGGCCCCCCGGCGGCTACCGCGGCGTGGCTCCGGGCGGTCGACGAAATGAAGCGCACGACCGGGGTCGTCCTGGCCTCGGCGGGCTCTACAGACCCGGAGGCGATCGCAGCGATCGCAGAAACGGCGCGGGAGCTGCGGCGCACCGGTTGGTGCTCCGTGCGGCCTGCGTTCGCCTCCGCATCTCTCCCGCGGACCGAGGACGCGGTCCGCGCGATGCGTGCCGACGGCGTGCGCCGGGTGGCGGTGGCCCCCTACGTCATCGCCCCCGGCCGCCTGCCGGACCGCATCGCGGCCGGCGCGGCGGATGCGGACGTCCTGGCGGACGTCCTCGGCCCGTCGCCGGAACTCGCCCGACTCCTCGTCGACCGGTACGAGGAGTGCCACATGTCGGCGGAGAAGCCCCTCGCGACGCGGGCCGCGGGTTAGCCCCAGGTTGGCCCGGGGGGGAGGGGGGGGCGGGGGGGGAGGGTGACGGAGTGCAATCCTCCCGGGTAACAAGAAGGTCGCATACGCCGGGGCCCGGGCTCCGGTGGGCCCGGCCCCCGGCGTCCAGCCGTCGTGGCACCAGAAGATGCCGCGGCCCGGGACGACCCGGTGCGGCCCGGGGCCCGGCCGGGAACGCGGTGTGCCGCAGCCCGGAGTGGGGCACGGGAGCGCCCGCCACCGTGCCCCCCGCGCATCCACGCAACGCGTGATCGAGCAGAGGAAGGGGCCGCTCAGGCGGCCGGCGCGCGCCGCAGGACGGCGGCGAGTTCGGCGATCTGGCGCTGTGAGACCTCGGCGGAGAGGATCGTCTGCGAGCCGTGGAAGGTACCGGGATAGTGGTGGAGTTCGACCGAGACGCCCGCCTGCAGCAGGCGCAGCCCGTACTCGATGGCTTCGTCGCGGACCGGGTCGACTCCGCGGTGGTGACATAGGCCGGCGGCAGGCCGGACAGATCGGTGGCGCGTGCCGGGGCGGCGTACGGTGTGGCGGCCTGGGCGCCGAGGTAGTGCCGCCACACCGTGGTGAGCGTGCCCCGGTCCACCCAGGGGGTGTCGGTGAAGTTCCGCTGCGACCACGTCTCCTGGCGGTCGTCCAGCCCGGGCTGATTCAGGAGTTGGAAGCGGATCGGCGGGCCCTGCTCGTCGCGCGCCCGTAGCGCGGTCGCGGCGGCGAGACCCGCGCCGGCGCTGTGCCCGCCGACGGCGATCCGTTCCGGGTCGAAACCGAGGTCGGCGGCGTGCTCGACGGCCCAGTTCAGGACGGCGTACGTGTCGTCCAGGGCCGCCGGGAACGGGTGCTCGGGAGACCGGCGGTAGTCGACCGCGATGACCACCGCGCCGGAGCCGAGGGCGACGCGGGCGGCCCACGGGTGCTCGGTGTCCAGGTCGCCGAAGACGAATCCGCCGCCATGCAGCCAGATGACGGCGCCTTGTGCCTGGTGCGGGCGGTAGATCCGCACCGCCACGTCCGGATCGGCGGGCACCGTGCGGTTCTCGATCTCCATGCCCGTGGTGTCCGGCACCGGGAACGCGGCAGCGCGTTCGGCGAACGCGGCACGTGTGGCGACCGGATCGGAGTCGTCCGGCTTCGGGATGAACGGGAGGAACGCTTCGAGTTCGGGATCCATGCCGGCCATCCTCGCGGCCGTCGCCCACCGGGCGTCAGCGACCGTCGTCGCGCTTCGCGTCCCGATCACGCACCGATCGGTGCGCCCTCGGGCTTCTATCCTCCTCACCATGGAGGCACTGGCCGTTCGTCTGTCAGGACTGGATCCGTACGTCGAGGGTGCGCTCAGGGTCGTGGCGTTCTACGACACGCTGATGCGCCGTCGAGTGGATCTCCCCGCCCTCGCCCGGGCCTCGGCCGGCCTGGCCGAGTGCGTGGCGGGGATTCGGTTCCACGGTACGCGTCGGGTGATCCGCGTCGCGCCCGACGGCGGGGAGGCGTCCGCGCCGACGGCGCCGGCCTCCAGCTCTGTACCGATCACCCTCGACGAGGAGGAGATCGGCTCGGTCTGGCTGGAACGCCCCGGTCCGCCCGGCCCTCTCGACCCGGTGCTGCTCGACCGGCTCGCCCTCGCCGCCGCGGCGGTCGTCGAACGATACGGCCCGGCCACGACCACGATGGCCGACCCCGCGCTCGTCGAGCTGGTCATCAGCTCCGACACCGACGAGGCCGCCCGGGCACGGGCGTTGCGCCTCCTGGGTTTCGCCGCCGACCTGCCGGTCCACGTCGTCGCCGTACGCTCACGGCTCGCGCTCGACCGGATCGGCGGCCTGGTCTGTCCGGCCCGCCTGGTGAAGGCGGCCCCTCTCGCCGACGTCGGCGTCCTCTTGGCCACCACTGTGGACCGGGACCGGTTCCCGGCAGGCGTACGGGCGGGCATCGGCGGCGCCGAGAGGCCCGACCGGTCCTGGCGGGAGGCCCGTACCGCCCTCCGCTTCGCCACCCGGCGCGAACCCGTCGTCCACCATGACGACCTGGGCGCGCTGGCGCTGTTGGCCGAGGTGCCGCAGGAGGTCTCCCGCGACAACGCCGACGTGGCCGCGATGGCACGCCTCGCCGGCAACCCGGACGACCTGGACACCCTGGACGCGTACTGCACCACCGGCTCGCTGCGTCAGGCCGCCGACCTGCTCCATCTGCACCACAGCAGCGTCGCCCGCCGGATCGACCAGATCGGCCGGGCCCTGGGCATCGACCTGGGAACGCCGTCGGGACTGACCCGGGCCGGACTCGCGCTGGTCGCGAGCCGACTGCTCGACGACCGCTCGGCGGTGGAGACCGACCGCTCCTCGGTCGATCGCCCCTCGGTCAGCCGAAGTCGAGCCCGCCCGTCCGGGTCCGCTTGATCTCGAAGAGGTCGGCGTGGCCTGCGAGCGCCCGGAAGCCGTCGAAGAGGTCGGCCGCCTCCTCGCCGCGCGGGATGGCCCGCAGGACCGGTCCGAACCAGACGGTGCCGTCGACGTGGAGGGTCGGCGTGCCCACGTAGCCGTCCGCCTCGGGGTCCTTCCCGGCGTCGTGGCTGCGCCGGACGGCCTCGTCGTACGACGGGTCGTGGGCCGCCGAGGCGAGGTCGGCGGGGAGTCCGGCCTCTGCGAGGGACTCGGCGATCACGGCGTCGAAGTCCTTGTTCCTGTCCTGGTGGATGCGGGTGCCGTAGGCGGTGTAGAGATCGCGCAGGACCTCCTCGCCGTGCCGCTCGGCGGCCGCGGCCGCCACCCGCACCGGTCCGATCGACCTGTCGACCAGCTCCCGGTACCAGTCGGGGAGTTCGTTGCCCATGTTGTGGAGGTACAGGCTCATCACCCGGAAGCGCAGCTCGATGTCGCGGTGCCGCTCGACCTCCAGCATCCAGCGGGAGGTGATCCAGGCGAAGGGGCAGACGGGGTCGAAGTAGAAGTCCACGACGGGCTTCGGCTCGGTCTCGGTGGTCATGCCGGGGAGCCTAGCGAGCCGCCGGCGGCCCGAGCCGGGCCATTCGCAGCTCGGCCGGGCGGGCCACTTCGAGGGTGGCCGAGCCTCCTGGGCGGGTTCAGGCCCGGGTCATCTCCGCGAGTCTGACCACGGTGTTCCAGTTGCGGCTGGTGGCGACGATCCCCTTGAAGAGAGCGGGACGGGAGAGCACCTCGCCGAGCTTGGACCGGCCGAGCCCGTCGGGTGCGTAGAGGTAGAGCGCTCGGTCGCCGAGCCGGAACTCCTCCGGCAGGAAGGCGGCCTGGTCGATCGAGGCGAACCGTTCGAGGGTGACTGGCTCGGAGAGGTAGGTGACGTGGAGCTGCCTGCCTTCGAGCTCCGCGGCCGGGAACGGGCAGGCGTCGACGACGGCGGCGAGGTAGCCCGCGTCGCGGACGAGGCAGTCGACATGGAAGCCGAACCGCTTCTCGACGGCCTCTTCCAGCGCGGTGGTCAGCTCCTGGCCGGTCAGCCGGTCGGTGTCGGTGGTGAAGACCGCGTTGCCGCTCTGCAGATAGGTCCGGACATCGCGGTGGCCGAGCTCTTCGAGCAGTGAACGGAGGTCCGCCATCGGTACTTTACGGTGTCCGCCCACGTTGATCCCGCGCAGCAGCGCTGCGTACGTCGTCGTCATGGCCACACGATAGGGCGGCCGCCGTGCCCCGTGGGGGAGGGCACGGCGGCCACCAGTCC